>NZ_MJGC01000065.1 GCF_001746915.1 Desertifilum tharense IPPAS B-1220 | reverse complement strand
TTTTTTTGGAAAGAACGAATTCATAATTAATAATAAATGGAATAATTGAAATTAATTTGGTTGAAAAGCATACATTTTCATCCAGAAAAATCAGCCATAAGTTAATAAATATCTTATTTTTTTATTGGCTGTAGATTAAACAAAAATCCAATTCAAGGTGTTGACTTTAATGAATATTTCTGCATCCAACAGTTCAATGTCTGAAATCGCATTAGAACAATCTTCCTTTAATAGTCCAGTTGTTCTTTATACTTACAGTTTTGTGACAGCTAGCTATTTAAGACATCAAAAAATTGTCGCTCTACAAGACAAGAAGATTGTCGATTTGAACTGCGGGAATGGCTATAGTACCCTGGCATTAGCCTTAGCAAACCCCAGTGCTAAAATTCTTGCATTGAACTGTTCTGCTACCGCCATCGAGATAGCTCAGAGACACTTGCAACATTACGGACTTCAAAATGTAGAGTTTCAAGTTTGTCCCTTAGAAAGATTTGGAGAAATTACTCAAAAATTTGACTATATTAATGCTGAAAATGCTTTAGATCAATTTTCGGATGCGGCTGTCGGGTTCCAATTGCTCCAGAACAAGCTTCAACCTGACGGGATTATCCGCGTTAAAGTTGACAGCGCGATCGCTCGTTTCTATAACTACCGAGCAAAGGGCTTTTTTGCTGAATTAGGTCTGCTTCAAGATACCCCAGACAAAAATGAAATTGCCAAAGTCCGAGAGATGATGGGGTTGCTTAATAAGGGAAATCTTTTAAAAGAGCTAACTTGGCTACCTAAGCACAGCACAGAAGCCGGTGAAGCAGCAATTCTGCGAGACTACTTGTTTCCTAGCATTAAAGGCTTTCGATTCTCAGAACTGTTCAATGGTCTGGAAAGTGCCAATCTAGAGTTTATCAGTATGGTACGGGCGAAGCAGTGGGATTTAGAAACTTTATTCCAAAATATTGAAGACCTACCAATTTTTTTGACCCTGCGCCTTGCAGAAATGTCCCTCAGCGAACAGCTACAACTATTTGAACTGTTGAACCCCATTCACCCGACCCTCGAATTTTGGTGCGGACACCCTAATCTAGAAGAGCCTGCGGAATCTCCGTCGGAATGGACAGATCAAGAATGGCAAAACGCCCAAGTCTCCTTCCATCCCCAACTGAGGACGCCTGCTCTCTATGAAACGATGCAACATTGTATTGTACAACAGCAGGTTCTAGAGCTGACTCAGTTTCTCCCAATTGTACCTGGCCCTCTGGTCATCGATAGCCTGATGGTGGCGTGTTTGCTGCCTTTGGTCAGTCAAACTTTACCTGTCTCCGCACTGGTAGAAATTTGGCAACGTATTCGTCCTTTAAATCCCTTAACATTGGAGCCTACAAGTGAAGGGGAAGCTTGGGGAGCGATTGTCCAACTTCTCATTAGTCTAGAAGAGTTAGGATATGTTTTGCTGGAACGCCCTTCCTGAGCCAGTTTTAGAAATCAGGAAAATTTTTTTGGCAGAAGTGATATGAAATCGATCGTAAGTGGGTAATCTACCTACAGGAGTTAGAAGCATCCCCCCCCTCAAGGAGAAAACCTAAATGAAAAGCGACTTTCAAGCCAAATTCTTACAACACCTACTCGACAAGCAAGAAGAACAAGGCTTCACCCTAATTGAACTCTTAGTTGTTATCATCATCATCGGTATTCTGTCTGCGATCGCGCTGCCTTCCTTCCTGAACCAAGCCAACAAAGCTAAACAGTCTGAAGCGAAAACTTATGTCGGTTCTATGAACCGCGCTCAACAAGCTGCGCTGATGGAAAGAGGTAGCTTTACTTCAGATGTATCCACTCTTGGACTTGGAATTGCGACTCAAACCGAAAACTATGCCTATGGTCTTCATACCCAAGCAGACGCTACTGCGGTATCTAACCGGGCAGGTTCTCTGCAAGTACCACTTCGGTCTTATCTAGGGATTACTTGGCTAGGTCAAGTCGGTAGTGCAACGGTATCTGAAGTAACCTCGCTAGCAGTGATGTGTGAAAGCGAGTTCGTTGGCAAATTCAGCCCCAACATAGCTGATATTAACAACCCAACAGGTTTCTCTACCGCACTACCTGCCAGACCTAACTCAGCCACCAATATCATCTGCGCTGGTACACCTAGTGCTACTGAAGTAAAAGTTCCTGATTTTCAAGCTAAGCCTTGGAGAGCCATTAAATAGAAGTCTAACGATTTCTGAGATTGAAAAATCGTTACAATCTAAGTCTTTTCAAAAAATGGGGGGAGTCACTGACATCCCCTATTTTTTTCGACATACTTAAGACAAAAAGAGTTGATCGCTTTACCTATGAACCCTAATTTGCCAAGTTCTTCAGTTCCTCAATGGCAAGAACAAGCCCAGCAGTATTGGGATAAAGGAGATTATACTCAAGCGGCGAGTCTTTACGAACAGGCGATCGCAAAAGAGCCAGATCATCTTGCTCATTACTGGCATCTAGGCTTACTCTTGGTATTGCAAGGACAAGAAGCCGAAGCACAGGCAACTTGGTTTATGGCGATCGCAGAAAGTGCGCCAGAAGAAATAGAAGCACATACCCTGCAACTTGTGCAAGTCTTGCATCAAGAGGCGGAACGCCAAGCTTATCAAGAAAACTATGCTGTAGCTTGGGCAATTCGCCAACATATCCGAGAACTAATCCCTGACAATTTTAATAACTTGCTGTTGTTGGTACAACTGGCGATTAAATTAGAAAACTATTCAGGCGAGGATCTGGAAACGTTAGGGATTTTAGAGCAATTGCGCTCCTTACCTAAAATAGAAGTGAATTCTGATTTACTCCTGCACCTTCTCGGACAGGTTTTAGACTTTGCGCTCTTAGATCCACTCTCCTTAGAATTCGTAGAAGCTTGTTTGCCGTTTGCAACTTCACCTCAAGATTATGCAAATCTATTATTATTGACGGCTTTAGAAGCAAACTATACACTGAAACTGCCAAAACTCGCGACACGCTATGCTGAGTTAAGCTTGCAACTCGATCCAGATCGTTCTGAAGCCTTAACGCAGTTAGCCTCTTTTTATCAGAATGCTGGCGAGTATGAGAAAGGTATGGCTACAGCCAAATTATGCTACGAGCGATCGCAAACCCTGCTAGAGCAAATTTTTGCCAACCATCTCGTCATGCGGGGGTTGATGAATGCGGGAGGCTATTGGGATGAGGCGCTAGAGTGGTTAGATAAGCTGGAGAACTCTCTACACGCGATCGTTTCCGAGTATCCTTTAAATCTGATTTCAGTTCAAGCATTACGACTAATTAACTCGGCGTTCTTTTTTCCCTATCTGCGAGATGAAGCCGAAGGGAACCGCGTTTTACAAAATCAGCTTGCTCAACTGTTTCAAGATAACGTCCAAACCTACGCCGCAGAACCTGCTCAACGCTATGCTCAACGCCATCAACTGTGGCGCAGCCAGCGACGGGAAAATAAACGCCCTTTGCGACTGGGGTATATTTCCCACTGTTTCTGTCAGCATTCCGTAGGTTGGCTAGCGCGGTGGTTGCTGAACCATCACGATCGCGATCGCGTGGAACTCTACGGTTACTTTATCAGCTACAAAGCCATTGATGACCCGATTCAGGAGTGGTATGTCAATCAATTTACCGAGGCGCGTAAGTTCAAAGGCGAGACGCTAGAAATTGCCGAGCAAATCTTTCAAGATGAGATTGATATCTTGATCGAGCTTGATAGCGTTACCCTGGATGTTACCTGTGAGGTAATGGCGCTCAAACCTGCACCCATTCAAGTCACTTGGTTAGGTTGGGATGCATCGGGCGTACCTGCGATTGACTATTATATTGCCGATCCTTACGTTTTACCGGAGTCGGCTTCAACCTACTACCGCGAAAAAATTTGGCGACTTCCCCAAACCTATGTAGCCGTAGATGGGTTTGAGGTGGCGGTTCCCACTTGGCGACGGGAAGATTTTGAGATTGAAGAGGATGCCATTGTTTACTTTAGCGCCCAACGGGGGTATAAACGCCATCGGGAAACCACGCGCTTGCAGTTGCAAATTCTTAAACAGGTTCCCAATAGTTATTTTGCAGTCAAAGGATTAGCAGACGAGACTTCTGTGAAACGTTTCTTCTTAGAATTGGCAGCAGAAGAAGGGATTAACCCAGATCGGTTCCGGTTTTTACCGGGGGTACCTTCTGAACCGATCCATCGGGCAAATTTGAATATTGCGGATGTGGTTTTAGATACTTATCCTTACAATGGGGCGACGACAACCTTAGAAACTCTGTGGATGGGTATCCCCTTGGTGACGCGGGTGGGAGATGAGTTTTCGAGCCGCAATAGTTATACGATGCTGGTGAATGCAGGGATAACTGAAGGCATTGCTTGGACGGATGAGGAGTATGTAGAGTGGGGGGTACGCTTGGGGCTAGATCCGAGTTTACGCCAACTCGTGACTTGGAAGTTATTGCGATCGCGACAAACAGCCCCCCTCTGGAATGGTAAGCGCTTCGCGAGGGAAATGGAAAACGCCTACGAACAAATGTGGCAGCGTTACTGCGAGGGTTGAGTCTCTGCAAGTTTTTCTTGCACTTGGCTTAAAAGCGATTGAAATTCGGGACGATTTGGGTAAAGCTGGACTAGGGTTTCTACGGGTTCTAAGGCACCTTGAAAGTTATTCTGTTGCCAACGTACCCGTGCCAAGCCTTCTAAAGCAACTGCATTTTGGGGTTCTCTGGCTAAAACACTTTGGAAACCTTTTTCTTGGGAGGCGAGTTGATCTTCTACGGTAGGGGCTGCCACTTCTGTGGGGGTTAAACCCGATTTTGCGATCTGCTTCACAGAGTCAAAGGCAGTAAACGCAGCACCTCCCAAAAATGAGAGTAACCCAATAGCGGCGATCGCTCTTTGCAACATCTGCGTTTTAGCACGTCTGTCAAGCTGATCTTGATATTCTGAGTTGGCTTGAACCTTTTGCATTGCTGAGTTTTCCTGATGTAACCTAGAGTCTATAGGGTTAGGATACCCAGATCGAGCAAAAGAGCGATCGCCCCCAAGCTGAGATTCAATTAGCTGACAGAAAACTGAGTCTGACTAAGGGTTTCTAAAGAATAGGCGGGAAGTTCTTCGAGATTTCTACAGGTAATTGCAGCTTGACTTTCATAGTCTAACTGAAGGCGACCCCAAAGGCGATCGCGCAACACTTGCCATTGCATTTCGCTTAATTCTCCAATCAGTTGAATCCCTAGAGTTTCACTAATATCTAACTCTTGTTCCATCATGAGATGCATGGCGACGCTCGAAAGAAATAAATCTGCTTCTTCTGGTGTAATATTGGTGGTATCAATCAGTAACGCGATCGCTCGGCTGTGGGGATGAGTTGCTATTGTTGCGATCGCCTCTACTAACATAGCCCCTAAAACCTCTTCGGGTTGCTGCCAATCAGGAAATAGAATTAAGTTAGTCTGACGCAGATATAAATGTGCCAAAGTCGCTTCTAGTAAAGTATGGCTTACAACTTCAGCCATCCTTTGCCAAGAGAACTGCTTCGCCTGCTGTAAGCCTGCTAAGATTAGGGCATTGCGCGTTTCAGGTTTCTGGACATCGCACAAGGCATTTGCTAAACCGTTAACATCGCTATCATTCACATAAATCGCTGCATTTCCAGCAACTTCAGGAATTGAAGCATTTGGACAAGTAATCACTGGACAACCGCAAGCCAAAGCTTCAACAATGGGTAAACCAAAGCCTTCATACTTAGAAGGATATACGAGCGCGATCGCTCCAGAATAAGCAGCTTTTAGTTCATCATCAGGCAGTTGCAATAAATGCACCGTACAACCTGCGGTAAATGGTCGAAACTCATCAGGAAATTTACTTCCACTCCCTGTAAAGACGAGATCGAAAGCTAACCGAGTGGGTAACTGGCTAAAAGCTTGTAAAAACAAAGTTGTGTTCTTATAGCCTCCACTCAAACCCACAATCATAAAATAGGGCTTGTTGATGCCATACTTACTTCTAAACGCATTAATTTCTGAAGGATTTGCGGGGGTAAAGTTGTTAGGCACCCCACATAAGGCAACTTTAACGTTTTGTTCCTCAATTTCTGGAAAGATTGCTGCCAAATCTTTTGCAGTATTTTGAGAAATTGATAAAAAAGTGGAAGCTTGTTGGATGGCACGATGTTTTTCCCGCCACATCGGGGAACTCAAATCCCATTCCATCACTTCGGGAATCATATCATAGGCTAAAAATGCTGAAGGAGTCGTTAAGGGCGTAGAGTAGTAGGTTGAGATAAACAGTGAAGCGCCTTCTTCGTCGCAAACTTGTTGGACCATCGCTCTATCAGCTTCTACGGCGTTATAGTCATAAGCGGCTACAGTGCGATACCAGACGCCCGGAATTTTAGGGGCGCTATTGGCACGATCTAAAACAACGACGTGTCGAGCAAACCCTGTTTTCGTCCATTCTTCTAACAGCGATCGCCAAACCCGTGCAATTCCTGTATTGTACATTTGGAAAAACACGCCATCGACAATAATGCTCGGAAATAACCGCTCAGAAGTCTGAAGTTCAATCGATTTATTTGTAATTTCTACAAATTGCCAGTTATCTTGACTTGAAGAACGTCGAGCAATCGGCACAATTCCCAAGCTATCTATTGTATCAACTCGCGTTTCATCGCGTACCCAAGGAAAATAATCCCGTAACATGACTGGGAATTGCTGTTGAGACTGAAGAGATTCCCAATAGCCAACTGCATTGGCATAGCCATAGTATTTCTCTTTAAATTGCAACTGTTGAGGCGTGACATAAGCAAAATGTTGGAATACCAAACCTTGCTTTTCAGTTTCGTCATGCAAAAATGGATTAAGAGCAGCAATATTCACTAATTGACCGTCTGCTTGCGATTCTACTAAAACAGGAGGTTCATGCGCTGCCCAAAAGTAACCCGGCTTGTAGCGCCATACTCTTAACCAATCTTGTGCAGGATTTTCCGCATAGCAATGACGAGTGCTAATAATCAGTTTTTCTCCCACAAAATACCAGCACCAAAAATAAGCAGCCGTTTTCTCTAAATTTTCAACGAACATCTGGCGCAGAGTTATAACTTGTTCGCTTGTCCAAAGTTCATCAACATCAATTTGCCATAACAAACACTCTTCAGCAATATTTGCTAAAGGCGCATTCGTCATTTCTCGCTTACCATCCCAAAATTGCCCTTCGGGTTTGCGGTAAACAGTGACTTGTTGAGGATACTCAGCCGCTAATTTATCTAAATACTCGCTAGTACCATCATTACTGCGTCCCTGATTGTGTAAATCATCGCTGACTTGCCCACCATTTCTCAACGCCCACGCAGTATCATGTTTGAGATCCGCCACACCTTCGACAATATGCCAATGCCATTTGAAGGGAAGCTTTTGCAAAATCTCGATATGATAGCGGATAAACGGTTCGCCATTTAATACAATAGTAAAAAAGTGAATAGGCAATTCTGGGAAGGCAATATAGTTTTCATAAAATGAGTTAGAGTTACTCACTTGTTCGCCAACTTGACCGTTCGGTTGAATGCGGTGACATTCATAGCCATTTTCAATTAATAGGTCAAAAGTTTCTTTGGCAGTATGATTTAATCCCTCTAGCATTTTCTGGGAAATTTCAAATTGAATAAATCCAATTTGACGATTTCTTAATAAACTCAACATACCTTGCAAAGCATCACTTTCAGCACCTTCAACATCTAGTTTTAGGTAATCGATCTTATCAATTTTCTCTTTTTGACAAAAAGAGTCTAGAGTAATCGCTGGAATTTGCTCGCTTTTAACAATAGGGACATATTCTGAACCTGTTTTAGGATTCAGCATTTTAGGAATACCAATGCTATTCCAAACGGAATACTCTTCTGAAAACTCATGGAATTCTACAGTGGTATTTTCCGAATAAACAGCTTTTTGGATCGCGCTTGAATTTTGACACTTTGCCTGTTCAAGTCGATGCTGCAATTTTTGAAAAATTGTTGCAGTGGGTTCAAAAGCATAAACTTTACCTGATATCCCCACTAATTGACTAAATAAAAGTGTATAATCACCTAAATTTGCCCCAACATCAAAAACAGTCATTCCAGGCTTTATTAACCTTTTTACCAATAATTGTTCTGACTGTTCTTCTGAAAAACTAAAGGGACTCTCTCGATCGCTCTTTTGAAAAATTGCATAGCCATTTCGTAACAGTTTATTTTCCGCAATTAATGTATAGTTTTTGTCTTGAAGCAGTTGATAGTAATTGTGATAATTTTTATAAGTTGTAATGTCATCTAGTAATAAAAAAGTTGCTCCATAAACTTCTTGTAGTTCGGCAACTCCAGTAAACTCCGAACCATCAATTAGAACAAGATCGAAGGTTTCGATTTGATTTTCCTGTTTAATTTGCTTAATGCCCGCATCAGATACGCCAGAATTTTTGACATATTCAATATCTTGATGCAACCATTCTAAAACTTGAGAAAGTGGGTATCGAGTAAGATTAGTAGCTTGAGTATTATAAAAATCAATAACTTCAGCTTCTGTTGGAAATTGATCTATTGCTACTGAGGAAACGTTATAGCATTTGACAAACGTATCCTGCTTATAATTATTTTGTAATTCAGCAAATCTTAGCTTGGCAACCTCCATACAAAACAAAGTCGGCTGATTCGGATTTTCGCGGAGTCCTTTGACAAATGCTTCAGTGCTTCCCCCTCCTGACGAAGAACCGATTTCTAGCACAGTTTTAATGTTAGCCTCACGAGCTAACTTCTGAATAGCCAAATAAAATTCATCATTTTTAATTTCTGGGGGAATGAGTTGATAAGGTTCTGGTGTAGAAGAGGACATAAGGCTTTCCGATTGAGAACAAATTTTTTGAATTCTATAACAAAATGACTTGAAAATTTACTTAAATTTGTAACAAATAAACTTCTCAGTATCTGTTTTCTGGCAATGAGACAATTTTTAATCGGTTGTTGGATAGCGAATTTGTACGCCCTCTTCTGGACTTATTCGGATATCGCCGCCTAGTTCTAGGATTCGTTGTCTAGCAATTTGACGAGTTTTTTGATCGGCGGTTGTATTAAAAATTAGACCCCAGGCATTAATTTGTGCCCGCGTACTAATAGGATTAGCGGCTAGAAAATCTGCCGTTTCTTGGGAAATATCTGCAACGGCTTGACTTTCTTCATCATTGTATAATCGCGCCCATTCAGCGGCGGTTTCAAAAGATTGTTGAGCGCCTTGACCATCTCCTAAGAAAAGTAGTTGATCGACTGCTTTATATCGCCAGACATAGTAAGACTGAGGAGGGATTCCGGGCGTAATGTATTGCAATCCCTTTTCCATTAACTCTATAGTAATATCGGGTCTGCCAGCATACAGGGAAACTCCAGAAGACATAAATAAATAAGCTTGGACAAAACGCGGATCGCGATTGATGATGATTCTGAAGTATTCTGGGCTAAGTTGATATCCTGTATAACCGCGAGCCACATCGTCGCCTAGGTAGATAAAGAAATTAATTAGCGTCCAATTGGCAATAACATTATCAAACCCGACGGTGGGCAGTCTTTGCAATAAATTTAACTGCAATCTTTCTCTTTCAACATTGCGTGCTGCTTGTTGGGGTGTCAGCAGTTCTCCGGCGTTTCTGAGTTCGTTGAGTTGAGGGATCTGCAAGGCTGCAATTCCCCCCGCGCAGAGAGCAGCAACCGCGATCGCCATTATCGTTGAGTGCCATCTAGAATGCCAAGTCAGTTGCATTACCGTTCTTCCCTAACTCAACTTTGCCGTACACTCCAAGAGCAGGCGCTGATTTTCAATCGC
Source organism: Desertifilum tharense IPPAS B-1220 (assembly GCF_001746915.1). Taxonomy (NCBI): domain Bacteria; kingdom Bacillati; phylum Cyanobacteriota; class Cyanophyceae; order Desertifilales; family Desertifilaceae; genus Desertifilum; species Desertifilum tharense. The sequence goes on along the minus strand of NZ_MJGC01000065.1, from coordinate 44,664 downwards.
ATGGGGTTGAATTTCTAGCGCCTTGCGAAAAGCATCAATCGCAGCGCTGTAATCTCCGAGCGCGGCATAACACAAGCCTAAACCATGCAGCGCCCCAAAGTGTACCGGATTTAAGCGTAAAACTTGCTGACAATCGGCGATCGCCTTTCGGTAGTTCTTGAGCAAATAATACAGCACTGCCCGCCGATTCCACGCCTCGGCAAAATCTGGAAACGTTGCGATCGCTCTCGTTAAGATGGCTTCAGCTTCTGCTGCTTCACCCGATTCTAAGAGAATTTGGGCTTTTTGCAACAACTCCAAACCCATAATTCCCTTTTGGTGAAACCAACGCTGCCACAACTGCTGGGTGGCTTCTTGGCGAACCCGCTCAGTCGGACTTTTCAAATCTTCTAGCAATAAGTCGAGATCGTCATTACTCATACAAACTACGCGCGATCGCTTTTATCCTATTTTAAGGCGACAAAAACGATAGCGTCTTATACGCCAACTACCGACCAAACCAGCCTCCTGTGTCCCCACCCGCCCATCCTTGCACGCCAAAAGTCTTAAAGCATAATTCTTTAAACTCTTGAGCCGCGCTGATATCCTGATTTTCGTAGCCTTCTGGATGAAAAATTCGCCCTTTATATCTCCCTTTCAAGCGAATTTGCCCCACAACATAAATACCACCCCCCACTGAATACACCGCCTTTGTCGGATCTCGCGAGTAAAACGCCACATATCCGCCATCTTCACCCCGGTACTGATTCACCGTTGGCAGAATTCGCCCCTCAAATCCTTGCATCCCGCCAGCATTGTTCGTGACGATCCCCCCGTTGGTATAGACGCGAAAATCTTCAGGGAGCCAATAGGGGATAGCCTCTCGGCTAGTCGGAAAAGCATAACTCGGATCTAGCGTGCGAACTTTCGCGCTGTAAAATCTCTGGGCTTCCGTCTCAGAAGCAAACTCATAAACTTGATGAGAAACCGTTGCTCCGCTGCCATCTCGCCCCTCATTTTCCTGAACTGTAACCGTACAACCCTCATGCGCGATTGTCACCAGCAAGTCATATTGACCCTTATCAACAGGAATAGAATGGCTAGGCATCAGTTCTGCTACATCAAGAGCGAGGTTTTCTGATCCAGTAAAACTCAAAAGGCGCGAACTGTCGCGCCCCTTGAATCAGTATCAGTACAACCTTAATCCGTCGTTCCGGTTTGCAATGACTCCTTATCCACCTGAGTCCATTCCGTATGGAAGAACTCACCCCTCGGCTTGTCTACCCGTTCGTAGGTATGAGCGCCAAAGAAATCTCGTTGCGCCTGCGTTAGGTTTTGCGGGAGACTCGCTCGCCGATAGCTATCAAAATAATCCAGCGAAGCACTAAAAGCCGGAACCGGAATTCCCAAATAATTAGACGTAGCTAAAACCTCTCGCCAAGCCTCCTGTCGATCCAAAATCGTCTGCGTAAACTCAGGAGCCAGCAGCAGATTCGCCAACTTGGGATTGTCATTATAAGCCGTCTTAATCTTATCGAGGAAGCCCGCCCGAATAATACAGCCTCCTTTCCAAATCCGGGCAATTTCGCTCAAGCTCAAAGAATAGTCAAAATCCTCAGACGCCTTACTCAACAGCGCCATCCCCTGAGCGTAGGAACAAATCTTCGAGCAGTAGAGCGCATCGCGAACCTTGTTGACAAACGCCTTCGCATCGCCTTGATACTTGTGAGTTGGGCCGGTTAATTGTTTAGAAGCCGTGAGCCGCTGATCCTTATAAGACGAAAGAATTCGAGCATTCACCGCCGCCGTAATGGTCGGAATGCTGACCCCCAAATCGAGCGCGCTGACTACCGTCCAGCGTCCCGTTCCCTTTTGACCCGCCGAGTCCATAATGACATCAACCAGCGGCTGACCCGTTTCCGGATCGATGTACTTAAAGATATCTCGCGTAATTTCAATTAAAAACGAATTGAGTTCTTCCGTCTCATTCCACTCAGCAAACACATCATGTAACTGATTGTGGTCTAAACCCAACCCATTTTTGAGTAAATCGTAGGCTTCTGCAATCAACTGCATATCGCCATACTCAATCCCGTTATGCACCATTTTGACATAGTGACCCGCGCCCCCCGGCCCGATAAAGGTGACGCAAGGGCCATCATCCACCTGGGCCGCAATCTTCGTCAAAATTGGAGCCAGTTCGCCATAAGCCTGTTCGGTACCTCCCGGCATCAAACTGGGGCCATTGAGAGCGCCTTCTTCACCGCCGCTGACTCCCATCCCCACGAAACCCAGTTTCGTAGACTCTAACTCCTTGGTGCGGCGTTCCGTATCCTCATAGAGCGAATTCCCACCGTCGATAATCATATCCCCTTCATCTAAGAGGGGCTTAAGTTGCTCAATAACTGCGTCTACAGGCTTTCCAGCCTTTACCATTACTAAAATTTTGCGAGGTCGTTCTAGCGATTCAACAAACTCTTCAATAGAATAAGTATCTTTGACATTTTTTCCTTGGGCCCGCTCGGCCATGAACTCCTTCGTTTTCGTGGAAGTTCGGTTGTAAACAGAAATCGGGAACCCATTACGCTCTACATTCAGCGCTAGGTTTTCCCCCATTACGGCCAAACCAATCACCCCAAAGCTTTGTTTTTGCTGTGTCATAAACGTCTCTAACTAATACCTACAGCACAGATCGATCGAGGACAAATTCCCTTTCAGGGTATCTCGATCTCCTAAGTTGTCCCGTAAAGAAGACATTAAGCCTCTATCTGAAGGGTAAAATGACCGTGTAAACCACTAAAACGTGTTTGTCGATCGCATCGCAGGGAGACCTAGCCAATGCTTGCATACATCCTGGCATTTGCTGTCGGTTTGGGCAGTCTAGTCCTATACACCGCAGCCCTTTTTTTCCCAGAAGTTTATCGCAAAGGAGATTTTATCTGGAGTGGCGTAGGATTATTTTATGCTCTAGTTTTGTGGGTGTGTGCCGGTCAGATTCGAGGGGGTCTTCTCCTCGGTCAAACCGCCAGTGTTGCTCTCCTCGGCTGGCTAGGGTGGCAAACCTTAATGATGCGACGCGCCCTGACTCCTAGCGTTCAACAAACCCCCGTTTCTGAAGATTTACCCGTTAAACTTATCGATAGCTTGAAGCAGCTTCCCCAGCGGCTGACTGGGAAATTGAAGCCAACTGCTCCTGTTAAAACAACCTTAGAAAAGCCCTCGACGGTAGAAGCGGTTGTTACTCCAGAAGATACCGCAACTGTCGTAACGCCACAGGATACTGTAACTGTCGTAACGCCGGAAACACTAGAAGATACCGCAACGCCAGAAGACATCGCCGCTGTAGCCACCCCAGAAACGCCTATAGATGCTGGCGAACAATCTCCAGACGTGGCGATCTCCACCCCCGCAGACGAAGCGCCTGAGAACCCTGAGCCACCCGCAGTAAAACCCACAGAAGTTAAATCTCCAACCGCCAAAAAACCCCAATCCAAAGCTTTTGCTCAAGCTGGCCGCTTAGTCAGCTTTGTGAAAACGCGCTTGGCTAAAAAGCCGAAAGCTCAACCCACCTCTAAACCTTTTCCGACAACAGCCACTCCTCCGGCGGCTGAAACGAGCATAGATGACGATTTTGATTTTGGAGATTTAGAAGAGACTTCCCCGGTAGACACTACATCCGTCGATGCTAGCGAAGCGCCTACGGTTCCCGAAGTCGTTCCTCCAGCGGAAGCCTTGACCCCACCGGAAACCGTAGAAGTTGCCTCTGTAGAAACCCACTTACCCACCGCCGAACAAGAGGTGCCATCAGCCACTTCCCCAGAGACTGACTTGGTTGAACCCGCTCAAACTTCAGATAGCCTTTCATCCTCCCCAGACTCGCCAGATTCTGAAGAAGTTTTACAACGACCCAATTCTCCAGATCCAGATTTAGTTGAGGCGGCTCAAACACCTGAAGATACTGGCTCTGAGGCTTCACAGTCTACTCATTCTGCTTCAGAATCTTCCCCAGAGGAAGGCAAAGAAACTTGAAGCGCGATCGGCTTCTAGCTCATCAAAAATCCTGGGTCTGAAACCCCGTCCTTCTAGAACGGCTTGATTTGTTAGAATTGGAATGGTCACTGACCCACCCGCGACGTAGACGGAACAGATAGCCTAAACGTGACGAAATCTGGCGATCGCCAGTGGCGCAGAAAGCTCGGTAGACCGGGAAAAGAGGATAGGGCAATGGACGATCCAACCCTTGAATCAACGCTCTGACATAGAATTCCTTTGAATTCAACACATCAGAACCGTGGGGCACACGGGGATAGTCTGTGGAGCGACCGTAAGCCCAAAGCTCTTCTGGGTGGAGGCAGGTGCTGAGAAGCAGAAAACCTAAATCGCAAGGTTTGGAATCACCGCACCTAAAGGTGCAGTGAGGATGTCAAAATGGTTGAGCAACCCTGTATAAGCCATCGGTATTGGACTGTGACAGCCGCAAATAACTACAAAGATACTGTTAATCTGCCCAAGACTAAGTTTGATATGCGGGCTAACGCAGCCAAGCGCGAACCCGAACTCCAAAAGTTTTGGGCCAACCATCAAATTTACGAAACCTTGTCGCAGAACAACCCTGGCGAAGCCTTTATTTTGCATGATGGGCCGCCCTATGCCAATGGGTCGCTGCACATGGGTCACGCCCTGAATAAGATCCTCAAGGATATCGTCAACAAATATCAGCTTCTGCAAGGGCGTAAGGGTCGTTACGTGCCGGGATGGGACTGTCATGGGTTGCCTATTGAATTGAAAGTCTTGCAGAATATGCCTGCCAAAGAACGGGAAGGCCTCACCCCGTTGAAACTGCGACAAAAGGCGCGAGACTTTGCGCTGAAAACCGTTGAGGAACAGCGAGAAGGTTTTAAACGATTTGGCGTTTGGGGAGATTGGGATAACCCCTATCTGACCTTAAGACCAGAATACGAAGCGGCTCAGATTGCAGTCTTTGGGCAGATGGTTCTCAAGGGCTATATCTATCGCGGCTTAAAGTCCGTTCACTGGAGTCCAAGTTCTAAGACAGCGCTGGCTGAAGCCGAGTTGGAGTATCCGGAAGGTCATACTTCACAGAGTATCTACGCGGCTTTTAAGATGAAAAAGCTCTCAAAAGCTGCCGCCGCGTTAAAGCCTTATTTAGAGACGCTGTGGGTGGCGATCTGGACGACGACGCCTTGGACGATTCCGGCAAATTTGGCGGTTGCAGTCAATCCAGAATTAGAATATGCCGTAGTGGAAGCTGACCCAGACTACGAACCGGCTAACGCTAAGTATTTGTTAGTGGCCGCAGAGGCGATTGAACGGCTATCGGCAACCTTGGGAACGCCGCTAACGGTGAAAGCCAAGATTAAAGGTAAAGATTTAGAACATTCTACCTACAAGCATCCCCTGTTTGACCGGGAAAGTCCGATTGTGATTGGTGGCGATTATGTCACCACGGAATCGGGTACGGGTTTAGTCCATACTGCACCCGGTCACGGTCAAGAAGATTTTATCGTGGGTCAGCGCTACGGTTTGCCGGTTTTGTCTCCGGTGGATGAGAATGGCGATTTTACAGCCGAAGCTGGGCCGTTTGCGGGGTTGAATGTCCTTAAAGATGCTAACGGCGAAATTATCAAGGCGCTGACGGAAGCCAATTCTTTGCTGAAGGAAGAGGCTTACGTCCATAAGTATCCCTACGACTGGCGGACGAAGAAACCGACCATTTTCCGGGCAACAGAGCAATGGTTTGCTAGCGTGGATGGCTTCCGGGAAGAGGCGATGAAGGCAATTTCGGAAGTGGAATGGATTCCGAAGCAAGGGGAAAACCGGATTACGGCGATGGTGTCGGAACGCTCGGATTGGTGTATTTCGCGCCAGCGGAGTTGGGGGGTACCGATTCCGGTATTTTACGATGAGGAAACTCACGAACCGCTGTTGAATGAGGAAACGATCGCGCATGTCCAAGCCATTATCGCGAAAAGTGGTTCGGATGCGTGGTGGGAGTTGTCGGTTGAGGAATTGTTACCAGAGTCCTATCGCAATAATGGGAAGACCTATTATAAGGGCACCGATACGATGGATGTCTGGTTTGATTCGGGTTCTTCTTGGGCGGCGGTGGCGCAACAGCGTCCGGAATTAGGCTACCCGGTGGATATGTACCTGGAAGGGTCGGATCAACATCGAGGTTGGTTCCAGTCGAGTTTGCTGACTAGCGTGGCGACAAATGGTCATGCACCTTATAAGACGGTTTTAACTCATGGCTTTGTGTTAGACGAACAAGGCCGGAAGATGAGTAAGTCTTTGGGGAATGTGGTCGATCCGATGGCGATTATTGAAGGCGGATCGAATCAGAAGACGGACCCGGCTTATGGTGCGGATGTGCTGCGTTTGTGGGTGTCGTCGGTAGACTATTCCTCAGATGTGCTGATTGGACAAAATATCATCAAGCAGTTGGGGGATGTTTACCGCAAGATTCGGAATACGGCGCGGTTCTTGTTGGGGAATTTGGATGATTTTGACCCCGCTAAGGATGCGGTTCCCTATGAGGAGCTGCCGGATCTCGATAAGTATATGCTGCACCGGATAACGGAAGTGTTTGGGGAGGTGACGGAGGCGTTTGAGTCTTATCAGTTCTTCCGCTTTTTCCAAACGGTGCAGAATTTCTGCGCGATCGATTTATCCAATTTCTATCTCGATATTGCCAAGGATCGGCTGTATATCAGCGCGGTGAATGCTCAAAGACGGCGCAGTTGTCAGACGGTTTTAGCGATCGCACTCGAAACTCTAGCAAAGGCGATCGCGCCCGTCCTCTGTCACATGGCAGAAGATATCTGGCAAAATCTCCCCTATCCTACCCCCCACGCCTCGGTCTTTGCCGCAGGTTGGGTAAAACTCGATCCGCAATGGCATCAGCCAGAATTGGCGAAAACCTGGAAGCAATTCCGCCAAGTACGCGGCGAAGTTAATAAGGTTCTCGAACAAGCCAGAACCGAGAAAACCATTGGCTCTTCCCTAGAGGCGAAGGTTCTCCTCTATGTCTCTGATGAACCGCTCAGAGACGCCTTAAACGCGCTGGTTGCCCCGGAAGCGACGGTGGAGACTGCAAAACCCTCTGCGCCAGCACCAACGCCCGCAGAGCCAGCTAGCGACCCCTCAGCCGAAGTTCCGGTGCCCGAACCTGTGGAAGAGGTGTTACAAACCTCGGCGCAATATCTGGATCGGGCTTTGCGCTATATCTCTGAACTCCCGGAAATCTTGGGGGAAGGGTATAACCGCTATCAGAAACCCTTGCTTAATGTTCTGTGGATTTTATTGGCGATCGCGGCGTTAAACTTTGGTTTATCGGTGGCAGAATCGGTACTGAAATTACCCCTGGTGGGCTTCTTCTTCGAGATTGTTGGAATTGGCGTTTTCGGTTGGGGGGTTGCCCGTTATGGCTTGCAAGCCTCTACCCGTCAAGAGCTTTGGCAGAATGCGATCGCCGTTAAAACCCAGTATTTTGGAGACGATACGGCTAAACCTGCACCTCGCACCACCCAACCTCAAGATGCAGTTCAACCCACTTCTGGGGAAACAGCCGTTCAACCTCAATCTGCTGTAACAACGCCCTCCCTCACCCCTCCGGCTATCCTGACGAATGGGGTGGATGAGTTGCGCTATCTGTTCCTGGCTTCGCAGGTGGAATTAGTAGATACCCCAACGGCAATTGAAGGGTTACAGCATCAGCTAAAATCTGAGGGGCTAGCAGTGGGTGTAACCAAGGCAGATGGACAAAAGTGCGATCGCTGCTGGAACTATTCTCCCTACGTGGGACAATCTTCAGAACATCCCGAAATCTGCGAGCGTTGCATTACTGCACTAGCAGGGGAGTTTTAACAGTGCTTTTCTAAGTGCTGAGTGTAAAGTGCTGAGTGCTGAGTGGGCTTTTCTGAAGGGGTTACGGAAATCTGTACTTTGTACTTTTTCCTTAACCCCAAATCAAAACTTTGCACTGTTCTCTCTCCTCCCACTCGGAACTCGGAACTCTTTTCCCACTCGGAACACCGCTACGCGGAAGCAAGCTACGGAACTCGGAACTGTTCTCTCTCCTTCCACTCAGAACTCGGAACTCGGAACTGTTCTCTCTCCTTCCACTCAGAACTCGGAACTCGGAACTGTTCTCTCTCCTCCCACTCGGAACTCGGAACTCGGAACTCGGAACTCTTCTTACTCCAACTCTGCAAGATTCACTTTAACTTTTTGCTCCTTTTTACCTGCAATCAGTTCAAGTTTGTGTAGCGTTTCTTGAGTTAAACGTTGAAAGGCTCTTCCCCCTGCTGAACCGGGATGTGCTAAAACAACAGGCATTCCGCTATCTACTGCTTTCGAGACATTGACATCGGCGGGAATGCGCGTGCTAAAAATTTTGGCAGCGCTATAATCTTCCGTGACGCGATTCATGACTTGGCGGTAGTAGCGATTCATCAATCCGCCTGCCATTGTAAAGACAATTCCCAACATTTCAATGTTCAAAGGATTCGTATCTTTATGGACTTCTCGCAATCGGGCTAACCGTCTTTCAAGCAACTGAATCCCAATCAGCGATAGGGGTTCGGGTTTAGCCGGAAGCATATAAAAGTCGCTAGCCGTGAGAGCGCTGCGGGTGAGAAGATTATAACCGGGAGCGCAATCCAAGATAATGAAATCATATTCGGAAATTACAGGGCTTAAAATCCCCCGAATTAGAACGCGCTCAAAGTTATTCCAAACCTGCTCAAAATTGGTGGGACCAGTGCGAGGAGATTGATTTGCGCCTTCGTGATAGGCGGCTTTTTCGTACATCATTTCTGAGACTGAAAATTCATCGTACATATCGATGTCTCCGGGTAATAAATCTAACCCTTTGACAGCACAAATGTACGGCTGAATCAAGTCTTGAATTGCATAGTTAGACTGAACCAGCGGGTTAATAGCTTTGGCGATGAGCTGGCGACAGGTACGCCGTTCTTTGCGGAGTTTGGCAAAGTGAGATGGCTGCATTAAACTCAGCGTTGCACTAATTTGCGTGTCTAGGTCTATGACGAGAACCCGCTTATTGTAATGCTTGGCGAGCGAAGTTGCGAGATTGACGGTTAGCGTCGTTTTCCCAACGCCACCTTTCATATTGACAGTGGAAATAATGTATCCCATTGGTCGAGTCCTTGCTTGAAAGAAGATGCGATCGCCCTTTTGGGATCGCTTCGCCTCCCAATCATCATAAAGGTTATGTTGGGTTTGCGCGTCTTAATCAGACAAACAGAGTTTTGCACCCGGCACATCTAGCCAAAGTGCGAACCTCAATTTGCTTTCTCCCCCGACAATTCCCACAAGAGCGACTGACCCCGGTGGATTGTCTGGGGATCGTAAAATTGTATAAGTTGTTTAGACCCCGCAAAATATTATAAACTTTTGTAAAAGTCTCTCAGGAATCCGTCACAATGCCCGCTAAAACAGGATTTGGGAAACCGCAACCCCAGAAAAACAGCAGCAACACGGCTCGACGCGTCAAAGCGGAAAAGCAATATGAAAAAATGTCCTCTAAAGGGATGCCAGAGTTTGCGATTTTTGCTCGGATCAAAGATAAAAAAAACTGGTACCCCGTTGGCTCTCTCACGGTGAATCGCAGCAATCAAATTAACCAAGCGATTTTCGCCAACTTAGAAGACTTGCGCCAAGGTGCTTTTCGCCTGTATCCCATTCTGCGGAAAAACCAGCAAAACCTAGAGTACGGCTACAAACTCAAAGGCGAAGAGTTTGCAGACGAACCCATCCAGCTTGCTGTCCCCCCGCAACCCGGTGCAGGGAATTTAATTCAAAACACCGTTGCAAACGTCACTAATGCAGTTTCTGGTCTATTTAAACGCAAATAACCCCGCAGGGAGAGACGTGAATCCGCGTCTCTCCCCCATTTTAGGATTGGGGTGGAGCCGTTACCCCCATGCGAATTTCCGAACACAGCGACGCCATACTAAAGCCGCCAAACCGCTTCAGGATGCTCGTTCTCAATCGCAAATTGGGGCTAGCAAACCACAAGCGTTCCTCAGAATACATGGTTTCGTAGTCCGTGATCAGGGTTAAGGCACCATCGTCACCCATCACGTAACGTCCAGCGACGGGGACCTTTTCGGCATAACCCACTTCGCGTAGTAGTTTCCCCTCATTCGGCTTGTCTGGATCGGCCACAGGAACTAGAACAGTAGAACCACTATGCTTTTCTTCATCCCAGTCCATCGTGCCATTCCACGAAACGCGAGCGCCACATAAAGCCAAAGCCGGATCGATTTGATATTGTTCGCAGAGTTTGGCAATGGCGGGATCGTTTGCCTCTAGCATGGCAATTTCAATATTCGATTGACCCGACTCTGTTTGTTTAAAGGCGAGGTGGTGAGCAGTTCGCTGAGAAAACCACTTACCCGAACTTTGTTGAAAAAACTCCGTAATATCCATGAATTGCGGGACGTTAATTATCTTTTACTTATTATTCACGATCCTGAAGTCCCGTCGAGCCGGGTTAAGCCATCAGATTCACCCCTATTTTGCCTTAATTTTGCCCGCTTTTAGAGCGGATCTGGGGTAGTCGGCGGCGGGGTGGGGTTCATTTGGCGATCGATTTGCTCGATTTGGCGGATAAAATGGTTGCGGCGAATCTTCAACTGCTCGGCGAGGGCTAAGGCTCGGCGGTAGGAAGCTAAAGCTTGGGGATAGTCTTGGCGCGAGAGGCTGATTTGAGCCATGCGATCGTAGGTGTTCATCATCCCGTAGACATCGTAGGCTTGGGAGTTGACTAATAGCAGAATTTTATAGACTTCTAGGGCGGCTTCGAGTTGTTGCTCTTGGCGATAGAGTTGACCTAATCGTTCTAAAGCAATGGCGGCATCGTCTAGCTGTTGTAGGGTTTGAGCCAGGGTGAAGGCTTCTTCGTATTGGGTGGCGGCTTTTTGCAGTTCGCCAAGGGTTTCGTAGCTAGCGGCGATCGCTAATTTTAGCTGAGGAACTTCCCGCAGGCGATTGGCTTGGGTGTAGAGTTCCACTAAAGCCAGCCGCGCGTCAATACCGGGTTGCACCTGTTGTTGTCGATCGTAGATATAGGCTAGCTGTTGATAGAGGGTAATTTGGGAATTGCGATCGCCTCTAGCTTGGGCATCCGTTAACAACTCCTGATAAATAGCCCCCGCTTTCGGATAATTCAGCCATCCCAGATACAATTGCCCCATTGTTTGCAGCGTCTCTAACTCCGAGGTGCGGTCTTCCTGAGTCCGGGCATGGGTTAGAAGTTGCTCGTAAATGGCGATCGCCTGTTCGGGGGTGCGAAGTTGCTGATACGCCGCGCCTAACTGCCGTAATACGCCCCAATCTGGAGGATTCTGGGTTTGGGCGGTGGCTTGAATTTGCTCCAAGCGGCGGGTAATGACTCGAACAACGGGAGCGTTATTTTCTCCCCAAGCATAACTCCCCACTCGCCCCAAGGCTTCCACCTCCGCCATCGGTCCCAATGCCCGACGCAAGCGCAATTCCCGATACCAGGTTTCAAACGCTTGCGCCCGATCCCCCGCCCTGAGTTGCGCCAGAGCCTCTAGATTGAGTCCATCTAAAGCTACCCCTAACGCTTCGGCTTCCGAGCCGCTTAACGGCGCTTTAGGGTTCGGTAATAGCGGATCTGGGGCTTGGATCTCCAATGGGTTAGGAGGAAAGCGATCCGGCGCGTTTCTGCGGGCTGCGATCGCAGGCGAATCCAACCCCAACACCCCCAGACTCAACACCATCCCAAACCATACCCCGAAATTGCGGATGCTGATTTCCCGGCTCATAAGCGAACTCCAGCAAGAATTGATGAATATTAACGGTTAGGACGCAGCAGGTCGCGACTGCTTGTAAAGAAGCAGTCACAAAGTCTCGTTAAAGTTACTGAAAATCAAACATTGTGGCATAATTAGATGCATTTTGAGTGGCAAAGGTGAGAGAACAACGTGAAGGTTTTGGTGGTTGGTAGTGGTGGACGAGAACACGCGATCGCGCGCACCCTTTTACAATCTTCTCGCGTTAAAAAAGTCGTCTGCGTCCCCGGAAATGGCGGAACTGCCAGCTTAGAACGCTGTAGCAACATGGCGTTTGGGGTGACAGACTTTGAAGGCATTGCCCGGTTCGCCCTTGTCCATGAAATTTCTTTAATTGTCGTTGGGCCTGAAGTCCCCCTCGCCCAAGGCATCACCGACTTCCTTCGCCAGCAAAACCTCACGGTTTTTGGCCCCACCCAGGCGGGCGCGCAAATTGAGTCGAGTAAAGCTTGGGCAAAAGCCCTGATGCAAGAGGCCGGTATTCCTACCGCCAAAGCCGAGGTCTTTACCGACGAAGCCAGCGCCAAAGCCTATGCTCAATCCCAAGGCGTCCCTATCGTTATTAAAGCCGATGGTTTGGCGGCCGGGAAGGGTGTCACCGTTGCCCAAACCTGGGAAGAAGCTGAAACGGCAATTGCTGCTGCCTTTGGGGGACAATTTGGCGATGCGGGTAAGCAACTCGTCATTGAAGAATGTTTAACCGGGCAAGAAGTTTCCCTATTGGCGCTAACGGATGGACAGACCATTCGCCCCTTACTCAGCGCCCAAGATCACAAGCGCATCGGTGAAGGAGACACTGGCCCCAATACGGGAGGGATGGGGGCTTATGCACCCGCCCCAATTGTGACACCCCAGTTACTAGACCGCATTCACCAAGAGATTTTAGCGCCTGCGGTGGCAGCGCTGCGGAACCGGGGAATTGACTATCGCGGTATTCTCTACGCTGGGTTGATGATTACCCCCCAGGGAGAACCCAAGGTGATTGAATTTAACTGTCGTTTTGGCGATCCGGAAACTCAGGTAATTTTGCCCTTGTTGGCTACGCCTTTGGAAGATTTGTTGCTGGCTACTGCGAAAGGGAATTTAGCGAGCATTCCGAAAATTGAATGGAAACCGGGGGTTTGTGCGGGCGTGGTGCTGGCTTCGGGAGGCTATCCGGGGAGTTTTGACAAGCATAAAGCGATCGCCGGATTAGAGTCAGCCGAAAGCCAAGGTGCGATCGTCTATCATGCAGGAACTAAACTCAATGGCAGCCAACTGGTGACAGATGGGGGACGGGTACTCAACGTCACGGCGGTGGGCGAAACCTACGACCAAGCGTTTGCGATCGCCTACAGCGCTTGCGAAGCGATTGAATTTGAGGGAATGTACTATCGGCGAGATATCGGCCATCGTGTCAGAATGAGCGAGTAGGATTAAAAGTTAAAAATGCAAATTTTTAATTTTTAAGTTTGAATGCACTATGCTAACCTTGCTAAAACGATTCGGAGAAATGATTGCCCATTGGTGGTCGGAGTTTACCCTCCAGACCAAATTAATGGCCGCCGCTACCTTAGTAGTCTCCTTAATTATGAGCGGTCTGACCTTCTGGGCAGTCAACACCATTCAACAAGATGCGCGGCTTAATGATACGCGTTTCGGTCGCGACCTGGGTTTATTACTCTCGGCAAATGTTGCCCCCTTAGTCGCCGAGAATAACCTGACAGAGGTGGCCCGTTTTTCGCAACGCTTCTACGAAAGCACCTCTAGCGTCCGTTATATGCTGTATGCAGACGAACAGGGCAATATTTTCTTCGGAATTCCGTTTTGGGAGTCGGAAGTGCAAAACTCCCTAACGATCCGACGGCGCATTCAACTTCCCGATAACTACGCCGCTAATGAAGAGGTGCCGCTGGTTCGCCAACACCTGACGCCAGATGGGGAAGTGACTGATGTTTTTGTGCCTTTAAGACATCAAAATGAGTATTTAGGCGTGTTGGCGATTGGAATTAATCCGAATCCTACGGTTGTTGCCTCTTCTAACCTGACTCGCGATGTCACTATAGCGGTATTTGTTTCGATTTGGGCAATGGTGATTTTAGGGGCGGTCTTTAATGCCTTAACCATTACCAAACCGATTAAAGAGTTGCTGGTTGGGGTGAAAAATATTGCAGCCGGGAACTTTAAACAGCGTATTGACTTGCCGCTAGGTGGGGAACTCGGAGAACTGATTTTTAGCTTTAACGAAATGGCAGAACGCCTAGAAAGCTATGAAGAACAAAATATTGAAGAACTGACGGCAGAAAAAGCTAAATTAGAAACCTTAGTTTCTACAATCGCCGATGGTGCAGTGCTGTTAGATACCAATTTACAGATTATTTTGGTGAATCCAACAGCGCGGCGGATTTTCAATTGGGAAAATCAGAATATTACTGGTGATGTTGTCATTAAACACTTGCCACCCCCAATCCAAGTGAAGCTGACGCGACCTTTAAAGGAAATTGCGGCAGGTACTTTGCCAGGTAGCAGCCGGGAGGGGGCAGAATATCGGATTACCCTTACAGAACCCGTTAACCGAACCGTTCGCATTCTCCTAACGACTGTATTATCCCATCGGGCCAGCGATGAGGAAGCTTTGTGTCAGCATTGTTTAAGCGAGACAGAGGATCGGTGCGACTTGCCAGAGCGATCGCAGGCAACTGAGTGTATTCTGTACGAAGAGGATGAACAGAAGCAGCATTTGGGCGATCGCTATCGCGAAAACCTCAAAGGGATCGCCATGACGGTACAGGATATCACCCGCGAAGTTGAACTCAACGAAGCCAAAAGTCAGTTTATCAGCAACGTTTCCCACGAACTAAGAACGCCACTCTTTAACATCAAAGGCTTTATTGAAACCCTCTACGAGTATGGAGACGAACTTACAGAAGTCGAACGCCGCGATTTCTTAGAAACCGCCAATCACGAAACCGACCGATTAACCCGCTTAGTCAACGATGTTCTCGATTTATCGCGCTTAGAATCCTGCCGAATTTATCATTTTGATGCGGTAGAAATTGCCCAACCCATCGAACAAACCCTCAGAACCTATCAACTCAACGCCAAAGATAAGGGAATTGAACTCTCTCAAGACATTGAAGCCGATTTACCCCCAGTCTTAGGGCATTATGACCTCTTGTTACAAGTTTTCACCAATCTGGTTGGCAACTCGCTAAAATTTACCGAACCGGGAGGACAGGTCAAAATCCGCGCCTATCTCCTCGACTTAGAATCAGACAAAGGAAAATGGGTCGATTCCCAATCTCACAAACTGCAAAATCACCTGGTTCGCATTGAAGTTTCCGATACCGGAATTGGTATTGATACAGAAGATCAAGAAGCCATTTTCGATCGCTTCTTCCGAGTAGAAAACCGCGTTCACACCCTCGAAGGAACGGGCTTAGGTTTATCCATCGTCCGCAATATTATTGAAAAACACCACAGCCGCGTTCAGTTAGTCAGCGAAGTTGGAGTAGGGACAACCTTCTGGTTCGATCTCGCCGTCTTCCAAGAAGAGGAAGATGAAGTGATGGAACCCCCTCCAGAAGATAACGTACCCACTATTGAGGCAACTGCTGCCGAAGTCTAGGAAGGATAAAAAGCTCCAGGATTAGGCCGGTTTCTGACACTGAATAGCAACCGCCTCTATAAAGCGTCTTTCGTCTTCAACGTTTTTAAACATTGGATCTTCAGAGTCATTGAAATTCGCCCTTCGGATGTTGGTAAAACCGATTTTTTCAAGCTCTAACTTCATCGAGTTGTAATCCCACATCCAGACATGGTTCTTATTACTCAAGAAAGAGGCGACTAAACCTTTAACTCCTCTAGATTTTCTGATGGTTCCCATCTCCATCGCCTGAATAAATGAGACTGAAGCACCCGGTTCAGACGAATTTATGTAACGACTTGCGAGAATTTTTAAATCGGGTACTAGCAAGCGGAATATCCCTCCTGGCTCTAAGAGATTGAAGGTGTTCTGTAGAGCCACCCGACAATCCTCTAGGGGTAAATGCTCTAGAACGTGACTTGCATAGATTCCTTTTACGCTGCCTTTTTCAAGGGGAAGTCCCTTAACAATATCTCCAAATTGAATTGTCTGAGGAAACTTCATTCGTACTGGAGAGTCTCCTATATATTTTTGACCTGCATAGAAAAAGCCAATAACAGGTAGCCGTTCTAGCAAGAGATTGGGAGAAGCATCAAAATTGAGCCAGCCTTCCGGGGCGCTCATACCGCACCCATACTGAACATATAAATCTTCAATCTTGCCAGAAACGGCTGTAGAACCTGCGCTCATATCATTTCCTTTGAATAGATGAGATAAGGTTAATTTGACTTGAATTGAAAGCGCGATCGCCATCCCTATTGAGCTAGCAATAAACTGACTAGCACTAAAGCCAACAAGATTGCGACTAGGGGATTTCTTTGAATCCACTTTTGTACAGAGACGAGATTGAAGCCAGAACGGTTGGCTAATGAATGGCGCATCATCTCTTGCTGCTGGGTTTCAGCCAGGTTTTGATACATCGTACACTCGCGGGCGTCGGGGCGTTGGGGATAGTTGCAGGTGTCGTCGGCGTGGTAGGTGCAAGTCTCGCATAGAGATTCGCTTCCGGTGGCGCGATGCAGGGGAATGCCAGGATGACCGAAGGCTTTGAGGGGCGTGCGACAATAGGGACAGTTTAGCGCTTTCGCATCAACGGTTTGATGGCAGGTGGGACACTCCGGCATGGTGAGTTAGAAAGGCTAACGGGGCGCAGCAAGCCTGAAAAAGCCCGCTAGTTGCCCATTCTAGCTTGTGGGGGCAGTTTGGGGAAATTTTCGTACTTGATAGGCTTTGCCTTCGAGGAGTTGATAGTCTCCTGACATGGCTTGGGAAAATTCGGCTTCCACTTGCTGGAGGCGTTCGGAAGGGATGGATTTCCAGGCTTCTAGGCTTTCCCAACGAATGGCGATCGCAATTTCTGTTTCCTCATCCGGGTTAATCCAAATCTCTTTACTCAGATAGCCGGGGTAGCTGGCTAAAAAGGGACTCCAAATGCGATCGTCTAGCTGAATAAACTTTTCTCGTAAGGCGGTAGGAACCTGAAATCGTAACCACTCAATAACCATGCGTTCTCTCTAATGGGCGATCGCTCTTTAGAATTGTAATCGTTTCAGCCCCAGAAGCATCCTGGGTTAAGCTGGAGATAGGCCAGAATTGGGAATCGGCTGATGTCAAACAATCGCGAACCACAATCGCAAGAGGATATTCGCAGCAAAACGACTAAAACGATTTGGTCTTATGCGACGGGGATGATCGCACTCAGCGTCATTTTTGCCTCCGGGATGCGCTATAGCGTCTTGTTACCCATTTCAATTGCTGCTGGGGCTGCTGGAGGAACGGCGGCGGTTTGGCTGTCGGATAAGAAGCAACTCGATAAAGCCGAAAGCCTCAGACAATTGGAAGATCGGATTGCGAATCTAGAAACGATCGCCGGAACGAGCGATTTTAGCTTAGAACAACGGATTAGACAATTAGAATCGCGCGATCGCCCTTTGTAAATGGAGTGCTACGGTGAATTTTATCCTCAAAGTCCTGGTCGCCTCGTTACTGCTATCTGTGGCGATTAAATATGGCGGGCCGTTTTTAGATCTCCCCCCAAGTTCCATGCTAGCGCTAGGGGTGGTTTTATTCCCCTCTACCGTAATGGCGATCGCGCTTTGGTGGCGAACTCAAACCTACAGCCCCTAAGCACACATCCCCATCAGCATCACTTCCCAGACTAAACGCGGATTTGCATAACTCAGGAGTTGGCGGCGGGCGGTTTCTAAAGCTTGCAACAGGGGAACGGGGTAGTTTTTTTGCCAATAACTTTGCTGCAAATAGTCAATTAGCCACAATTGCGCCTCAGTATCGAGAATTTTATCCACATCCTTAGCCAGTTCCAGGGCAGATCGCCAGGTTTGCGGAGGGGTTGCCAACTTTTCGAGTAAGTTGGGGGGAATAGCTTGCATTTGTTCCCAGGCGGCGATCGCTTCTCCAGGACTGCCTTGGGCGAGTGCCAGAATTTCCGGGCGTTCTAGTAAGTTTCCGTAGGCTTGGCGCTTCAACACCTTGGCCATTGCTTCTGTCCCCAGGCGGTAAAACGGGACGACCGCGCAGCGCGAGATAATGGTGGGCAGCAAGGAAGAAACGCTAGGGGCAATTAAGATGATTGTGGCTTTTCCCGGTTCTTCTAAGGTCTTCAAGAGGGCGTTAGCCGCCGCTTCTGCCATCGTTTGCGCTTGGTCGATCGCCACCAGGGAACGGTTAGCCCACAGGGGAGGGCGACCGAGGAAGGGGTTGAGGTCGCGAATTTGGGAAATGGCAATTTGTGGGGGCGTTTTGCGCTTCAGTCCGGCTTCGGCGGCTTCGGCGGCGGTGAGGCGCTGACCTTGGTGAGAGTAGGTGGGTTCTATCCAAAGAACATCGGGGTGGTTGCAATCGCGCAGGCGTTGTTTGGCTACGAAGGCGTCCGCCTCGCTTAACCCGTGGCAAAATAACGCCTCGATAAAGGCTTGGGCGGTCAAACTTTTGCCAATTCCCGACGGCCCGACAAATAGGTAAGCCGGGGCGATCCGTTGTTTGGCGATCGCGCTTTGCAATAAATTCACGGCGGCGTCTTGTCCCACGACCGAAATAAAAGCATTCATCTACACTAAGAGTATTGCGAAGGATTAAAGACAGGGCTGGGTTAATGGATTGGCAGGAAGTTGCAGGAAACTGGGTGATTATTCCCCGTCACCCCATTGCGATCGTACATTTTTTAGGGGGCGCTTTTGTGGCCACAGCCCCCCAACTGACCTATCGGTGGTTGTTGGAACAGTTAGCCCATCAAGGTTACGCGATAATTGCGACGCCGTTTGTCAATACCCTCGATCATGGCGCGATCGCCCGGTCGGTGTTAAATAGTTTTGAAACCGCCTTAGACCGCTTACAAGCCACCGCAGCGATGCGACGGCGCTATCTCCCAATTTATGGTTTGGGTCATAGTATGGGCTGCAAGCTACACTTGCTGATTAACAGCCTGTTTGAGGTGGAACGGGCGGGCAATATTCTGATTTCTTATAATAATTACCCCGCGAGTCAGGCGATTCCTTTTATCCAGCAGTTCAATATTAATCCGGCTTTTAATGTGGAATTTACGCCAGGGCCGATAG
Source organism: Desertifilum tharense IPPAS B-1220 (assembly GCF_001746915.1). Lineage (NCBI taxonomy): Bacteria > Bacillati > Cyanobacteriota > Cyanophyceae > Desertifilales > Desertifilaceae > Desertifilum > Desertifilum tharense. Next base: position 25,621 of record NZ_MJGC01000065.1, on the reverse strand, counting down.
AAACGAATACGCTGATTGCCGAATCGTACCCCATTCGCCGCAATCTGTTGGTGAAGTTTACCAACGATACCATTGACCAAACCACCAATCTTTTTGAAATTTTGCAATACCGCTATACCAATATGGTGAGTTTGCAAATTTTACCGGGAAGCCATGTGACGCCCTTGGGACAAGATATCGCCTGGGCAACGGGTCGAGAGTTTACGGCATTTGATGCCCTCGGACAATGGGTTAAGCAAGAGTTTCTCTACCGCGAACAACTGCAACTCAAGAAAGAAATTCTCCGCTGGTTAAATCCGGCCCTTCCAGGGTAAAGGGGCGATCGCGACTTCCCCTAAATTACGGTGTTAAAATAGATACCTTAGAAAACTCTAAGATGGGGATTACCCTCGCGAGGGGAGAGACTATGATTGAGAGGAACGTTTTAAGGCATTTTTGCGCCTTGGGGACTGTCTGCCCAAACCCTTATCCTTTCATCCTCAATTCAACCTGAGCCTTCTTTAGAGCCTCTCACCCTGGGGCTACCGCGTATCTACCCAGATATCTCCTCTATTTTGGGGGGATTGCTCAACTCACTTGTTCATCACAGCCGCTTGAAACGAGAGTGTTGCGATCGCTTTTAGTTCATTGCTTCAGGCATGTATTTATTGAAGTTTATCAGCATCTTTTTGAATCAAAATTGGGCATTTCAATATGACACATCTTGAAGACTCGGATGCAATAGACTTAAAGCAATATGGATTAGTCTTTAAGCGGCGCTTCTTCCCCGCTGCGATTGTTTTTTGTGCAGCAATTGGGGCAACAGCGGCAATTACTTTTTTACAAAAGCCAACTTATCAAGCCCAAGGCGAACTTTTATTTAAGAAAAATAATGTCACCACTAATGTGACTGTAGTCGGTAAAGAAGTTCCCGAAATTCATTCGCCGCCCACAAATCCTTTAGATACTGAAGTGGCAATTGTGCGTTCTGTAGCGACTTCGGAAGGGGTAATGCAAGCCCTGGATCTCAGAGATGAAGAAGGTCAACCGCTGAAACGCAAAGACTTTTTAAGACGCTTGTCTATTTCGACCTTAAAGGATACCGATGTCTTGCAAATCTCCTTTAAAAGTAACGATCCTCAAGAAGCGGTAGATGTCGTTAACCGCTTAATGCAATTTTATCAAGAAAACGACATTCAAACCAATCGCGCTCAAGCAGCAGCCGTGCGGCGGTTTATTGAAGAACAACTGCCTAAAAGTGAATTTACCGTTCAAGAAGCTGAGGCAAATTTACGCGTTTTTAAAGAAAATAATCGAATTGTAGCGCTCGATCAAGAAGCGAGTGCAACCGTTACCCTTCTAGGGGGACTCGAAGGCGAGATTACTCAGGCAAAAGTTGCTTTAAACAGTGCCAATACTCGCGTAGCTGCGCTGCGGAGTCAAACGGGGATTGATAGCCAGCAAGCAATAGCGCTGAGTGCCTTAAGTCAATCTGAAGGGGTACAAAAGGCGATCGCGGAATTACAAGCCATTGAAAACCGCCTAGAATTAGAACGGAGTCGCTTTCTAGATGAAGCCCCGATTATTATCGATCTCGAAACCAAGCAAGCCCGCCTGAGAGGAGTTTTAGAAAGGCGGATTATTGAGGTTTTAGGGAATTCCCCAGGCGCGATCGCTCCAGGGAATTTGCAAATGGGACAATTGCAACTCGACCTCATGCAACAGTTAGTCAATTCTGAGGTTGACCGCTTGGTGGTGAATAGTCAACTTAACGAATTGCTCAACGAGTATGCAATTCACAAACAACGGGCGAATGCGTTACCCCGATTGCAAGAATCCCAAAGAGATTTAGAACGTCAAGTGGAGGTGGCGCAGTCTACCTATCAAACCCTATTGACGCGATTGCAAGAAGTACGGATTGCTGAGGAACAAAATATTGGGAATGTCCGCGTCATTCAAGCGGCGGTATTTCCTGAAAGACCGATTGCTCCCCAGAAGAAAATTAACTTTGGTTTGGGTGGAGTGGTGGGGATCTTTTTAGCGGTTGTCACTGCGTTGGTGTTGGATGCGAAGGATACTCGCATTAAAACGGTACGCGAGGCGCGAGAGTATTTGGGCTATACGCTATTGGGGATTATTCCCAATTTTGAGAAGATTGATAAGGGCTTGTCCTATGGTAAGGATGGGGAACGGGTGAAGGCGAAACTGCCGGTGAAGGATGCGCCGCGATCGCTAATTAGCGAATCCTACCGGATGTTATACGCCAACCTCAAGTTTCTGGGTTCAGACCGTCAGGTTCGGGTGATTGCAGTGACGAGTGCTATCCCCAAGGAAGGGAAATCGACGGTTTCGGCGAATTTAGCCTTGGCTATTGCTCAATTAGGGTTCCGAGTCTTGCTGGTGGATGCTGATATGCGCCACCCTTCCCAACAAGCGTTTTGGGATACTCCGAAAACGGTGGGATTGAGCAATATTATTGTAGAGCAGGTCGATCCCCACGAGGCGATCGCGGAAGTGATGCCCCATCTATTTGTGCTAACTGCCGGATCGTTACCCCCCAACCCTCTCGCTTTGCTGAACTCGCGCCGGATGGCGGCGTTGATTGAGGATTGCGCTCAAACCTACGATTTTGTAATTTTAGATACACCTCCTTTGAGCGCGGCGGCGGATGCCCGGATTTTGTCGGCCATGACGGATGGCATGTTAATTGTGGTACAGCCGCAACTGGTGGATGCAGCTAGCGCGATCGCCGCTAAGGAATTACTCGCCCAATCCGGTCAAAATGTTTTAGGGATGGTGATTAATAGCGTGAGTCCGGATAATGAACCCGACAGCTATTTCTACGCCAAAGAGTATCCAATGGGGGTGGACTATCCCTCGCCAACCTCCTCTAACTCTCGCCTCAAAGGGATGAAGTTATAGGGGGGAGCGGTTTGTTACAGTAAATCTAAGTATTGGTGAATTTTCAGTATTATTACGATGGAAGATTGCAAAGAAACGGTAAAGTGCAAGACCGAACTGAGCCGTAGAATTGCCCAAAGCATACAATAGCAAAGACTTTCTTGAAACTCGCCGTTTTTCTACCTTTGTAATATACAGAACAGCTTTCAGTCTACTTTCTCAGTATTAATATTTAGGCGATCGCGATCGAATGACTTATACTAGGGAGAGCGATCGCAGGTGCCAAGCTGGTTGACTGACAATCAAGATAGTCGTGTAGGTTGGGTTGAGGTACGAAACCCAACACAACCCTGGCTGCTATTAGGTTACGCTCACGCTAACCCAACCGACAACCGTTTTGTCAGTCAATTAGGGTTTCAGGGCGCTGAATTTACCCTTAGCTCTCAAATTCTTAAGCAAGGTAAAAATTGCTGTATTTTAGGTCAACAGAATGCAACATTTGCGAAGATTTTGGCAGCGATCCTCTCATGTGAAATGGGTACTTGCCGATCAAATCATTGTCAGCGGCATGAATTTTTTAACCGGCATTCTTCTAGCGCGTTTCTTGGGTTTAGAAGGATACGGACAATTTGTTTTACTCTATGCTATTTTCCTCTATGCTAATACCTTTCAAGTGGCTTTAATTGTTGCTCCAATGATGAGCATCGCGCCACAAATGCAGTTAGGAGAACCACGCCTTCAGTATATGAAAGGTACTCTAACATTGCAGATTGGGTTTACGCTGCTTCTGTGTTTGGGATTGCTCGTCTTAGGACAATTTGCCGATGTTTATTTTCCCCGATGGAACTTACCGCTTTATCAGTTTCCTCTAATTGCGAGTATCTTCAGCTTTCAACTCCAGGACTGGTTAAGACGATATTATTTTATTTATCAAAAAGGCAAATCAGTATTTTTTAATGACTCGATTAGTTATGGCGGACAAGTTATTGTTTTATGGATTTTACATCACCTCAACCAATTCACCATCGAGCGCGTTTTTTGGGGAATTGCTTGTACTTCTGCCCTCGCCTTTGGAGTGGGTGCATTAATCGAAAAATTTTCTCTCAATCTAACCGATGCCCGTCAAGCATTTCAGAAAAGTTGGCATACTGGACGCAACCTGCTAGTGGCTGGACAGATACACTGGCTCGGTTCTCAGGGGATTTTAATATTAGGAGCAAGCTTTCTGGGAACGCGGGCAGCCGGGGGAATTCGCGCCGCTCAAAATATTGTCGGCCCGTTTAATATTTTGTTTCAGGCAATGGATAACTTTATTCCCGTTCAAGCGGCTCGTCAATATGCTGAAAAGCAGCTTATTGGCTTAGTGCAATACATGCAAAAAGTTTGCCTAGGTGGAGGACTGCTTATTGCTCTACCTTGCGCCATCATAGCCGCACTCTCTCCTTGGATTATGGAATTTGCCTATGGGGTAGAATATCGAGAGTTTGCGCCTCTGGTGATTTGGCAACTCGCGGCAGCTTTTGCGGTATTTTACCAGCTTCAGGGTTTTTACTTTTATCGCACGATTCACCAAACCCGCATTATTATTTGGAATACGATTATTTCAACGACAGCCGCCCTATTGTTTACTTATGTTCTGGGACAATACTTTCAGGAAATTGGAATTGCGATCGCGCTTTTCATCGGTCAGCTATCGGGCTTGATATTTTTTGCGATCGCCATTTCTCATTTTCTCAAAAAAACGCTAAACTCCACTTCAGCCCCAACTCTAAATTCATGAAAATTAGCATTATCACCCCCTCCTACAACCAAGGGCAATATATTGCAGATGCGATTGAAAGCGTTGCCCAACAAAACTATCCCCATCTAGAACATATTATCCTCGATGCCCAAAGCACCGACAACACCCTAGAGGTCCTGAAAAGCTACAACCATCTCCCCCACCTCAAATGGATTTCCGAACCCGATAAAGGTCAATCAGACGCCATCAACAAAGGCTTTCAAATGGCGACAGGCGATATCGTCGCTTGGTTAAACACTGACGACTACTACCTACCCGATACCTTCACCAAAGTCGCCCACACCTTCACCCAACAGCCAGACGCCAGCATCGTCTATAGCGATACCCTACTCATCGACCAAAATAAACAACCGCTTCGGACTAAACAAGACCACATTTTTGATTACGGCGTTCTCCTCTACTACGGGTGTTATATTCAATCCACCACCACCTTTTTCAAAAAAAGCATTATCGACAGCGGACATTTACTCGATATCTCCTACAAAACCTGTATGGACTACGAATACTTTGTCCGACTGGCAAAACTCGGTTATCGCTTCGCCTACGTTCCCGATGTTTTCGCCGCCTTTCGCTGGCACGATACCAACATCAGCGTTGTTTATCCCCAAATTCGCCGCCAAGAAACCGTTAAAATCAAGCACCAATACGGCTATAAACTCACCTCTAATCAACCCTTACAAACCTTCCTGCACGACTGCACCTATTTTGCGTATTTAGCCAAACGACAACTGCTAAAACTCACCACCCCTCGCCGCCTGCATCCAGCCTAAACCCTCTATAGCCCCTGTGTCTTCCTATGAACTCCTCCCAACCCATCCTCATCGCCACCTTAATGCGCGAACAGGGAGAAACTGGCGTCCAAACTTACTTTAATATGCTGCGGGATTACCTCGTTCAAATCGGTCGAAAAACCGCAATTATTACCCCTTTTTCTTACTTCTCTTGGCTCGTTATTCCTGTTTTTGCCCTCCGCAAACTCATCGATCCGCTCAATGGCGAATGGAGTGTAGGGTGGTATCGTTACTGGCACTATTTTTTTCTTAAGCAGGCTTTAAAGCAGTCCCTACAAAAAGTTGCCAAACCTGGAATTCATCCCCTCATCTATGCTCAATGTCCCCTTTCCGCCAAGGCAGCCTTAGAAGTTCGTCAACATCCTCAGCAAAAAGTGGTAATGGTCGTTCACTTTAATGTTTCTCAGGCGGAGGAGTGGGCAGAAAAAGGCAAAATACAGGTTAAGGGAAACCTTTATCGAACAATTCAAGAGTTAGAGGAAAAGATATTACCTCAACTCGATGGAATTGTCTATGTTTCTCAATTTATGCAACATCAAGTAGAAACGCGAATCCCTGCTTCTAAAGCGTTAAACAAAACTTGTCTTCCTTGCTTTATTGCCAAGCCAACTCCCTTAAATCCTCTAGAAAAAAAGCGCGACTTAATTAATATTGGCACCCTAGAGCCTCGTAAAAATCAAGCTTACCTATTGGAAGTTCTAGCAGCGGCTAAAAAACAGGGTTTCCATTACTCCTTAAGCTTGGTTGGAGACGGTTCCGATAGATCCAAATTAGAACAGCTTGCTGACACTCTAGGAATTACAGAACAAGTCAAATTTTGGGGATTTCAGCCGCAAGCTTCTCAACTCCTGGCTAGCCATCGCCTTTATGTTCATAGCGCCAAAATAGATAACTTGCCCATCTCCCTATTAGAAGCTTTAGCTTCGGGTTTGCCCCTACTAGCGGGAGCCGTTGGAGGCATTCCTGAAATTTTCAATTCAGGAGTAGAAGGCTATTTTTGGACTTTAGATAACCCTGAGTTCGCAGTCAAACAACTCATAGAAATATTAGAGAATAAAAGCTTATATCAAGCATTGTCTCAAGCTGCTGAATCCCGCTTTCATGGCTGTTTTGAAACTTCTAAGATTGTAAATAAACTTTTGCTATTTTTTGACCAAATTAGCCCTTCTCAATCAAAACTCCAACTTCTCTAGAGATTAACAACTTATTGATTAGAATTTCGTCGAAATGCCCGAAAAAGCCTTGTCTTTTAGCGAAAATTTGCCCCAGAATCGGAAGAAATCAAGATTTGTTATCAAAATTGAAAGCCTAGCTTTTTGGTTTTGGTTCTTCTTGAGTATTGAAGGCTGTTTAACCTTTGTTTTCTTTCAAAGCAAACCTGCATTAGGAACAGCCGTTAGTTATTTACCCCCTATTAGTTTAGCGGGTTTTCTCCTATCGAGCTTATTAATCGGCGGACGATTGCGAAATCCAGAAATTTTTCAATCCTTTGCTGCTAAATGTTTATTGCTATTGACGGGATGGGCGGGATTGTCGCTATTTTGGACAGGTGCAAGTCCTCGTTTCTCTGCAATGGGTTATTGGCTAACCTTGACATTAAAAATTGCGGTAGTTATTTTAACTTTTCTGCGGGCTGATATCGATAAAGTCGCAATAAAATCCTTACAAGGACTTGCTTGGGGAGGTCTGGTTTATGCTTTAGTTCCTTTCCTGTTTAATGCTAGAACAGTGGAAGGACGTTTAGGACATGAACTCTTCTTACATCCGAATGATATTGGCAACCGCATGGCTATAAATTGCCTATGTACGATGTTTTTGGCGTTAGAAAGTTGGGGAACGACCAAACAACAGAAAACCTATTTATATTTATTGATGTTTCAGCTTTTTACGTTATTAACGAGCTTGAGTAAAACATCGATAGCCGCTTTCTTGATTTCGGCTTTAATTTATATTTTTTGCAGTAAAATTAGCATCAAAAAAAAGCTAATGACCTTGGGAGGAACTAGCTTACTTCTAGCCGCCTCATTACCCACTTTGGGGAAATATCTCAACGAATATTTAAACGAACAACAGGGAGGAGAAGCCCTGACAACCGCATCAGGGCGAACAGTTTTATGGGAAATTGCCTGGGAAATGATTCAAGAAAATCCTGTTTGGGGATATGGCTATCAATCCTACCGCGATGTTGCTCCGCAAGTGATTGCCATTCGCCTCGTGCATCCCCACAATGAATGGTTAAATGTTTGGTTTAATTTAGGGGGCGTGGGTCTAATTTTAGGCATCCTCACCTATCTCGCTTACATTGGCTTAATTTGGCGAGCAAAGCAAGCTCAGTTACCGCAATCTATTTTAGGGCTTTCCTTACTAATTTACGTTTTAATTCGCGGGTTGACTGAAGCGAATGTTCCCGATTTTTTAGTCTATCCCTCTGTTTTAATGATGCTCCTCATTGGCTGGATGACTCCTCGAAAAGCAGTGCGTTTAGGAAAAAATGATGATTAAACAATTGCGTTATAGCGGGTTATTTATTCTTTCGGTATTACTCTCGTTTTGTTTGCAGCAGCAAAGCTTGCCCTTTTTTGCTTCATCGGGCAATCCTTCTGTGTTTGCCCCGACTTCAAAACCGATTCCGGCGAGTCTATTTAACCTAAATCTGATTAACCTGGATTATGGGGCAAGTTGGCCGAGTATTCCTTTCCGAATTTGGCGTAACTTCTATGCAGATTGGCCGCTACTGGAACCCCGCCAGGGCGAGTGGAATTTTGCCACCCTTGACCGAGATATGGCCCTTGCCGAACAGCAAGGGGTAGAGGTGATGCTGATTCTCAAGGAAACGCCAACTTGGGCATCTGCCCGCCCAGAGGAACCGGGATGTTGCTACCCTAACCCGCCAAATGGGGCTGTGGCTGAAGCCAAAAATATTGAAGATTGGAAAAATTACGTCCGTACCGTGGCGACTCGCTACCGAGGGCGCGTCCGCTATTACGAACTGTGGAACGAACCGAATGTGCCGCGCTTCTATTCGGGGACAATTGAACAGTTGGTGCGCCTCAACCAAGCAGCTTATCAAGTCCTCAAACAGGTTGACCCAAATATTACGGTGGTGTCTTCTGGGCTGTCTCCCTATGGCGAACATTTACGTTATTTTGAGCGATATTTAGCGTTGGGAGGGGGTCAGGCGGCGGATGTGATTGGCTATCACTTTTATGTCGCGCCCCATGCCCCGGAGGCCATGCTACCCGTCATTCGTCACGTTCAGGCGTTGATGGCGAAGTACCAAGTAGCAGATAAGCCCCTATGGAATACTGAGATGGGGTGGAGAATGGAGAATTCCGACCAAAATATTGAGGATGAAACTTGGGCGGGAAGACCTTTGAATTCTAGGGATGCGGTGGCATATTTGGCGCGGTCTTATATTCTCAATTGGGCGGCTGGGGTAGAACAGGTTTATTGGTATGCGTGGGGTCATCGCAGTATGGGGCTAACGGATTATAACCTCAAGCGTCCGAAGGCAGTAGCCAGGGCTTATACAGAACTTCAGCGTTGGTTGGTGGGTTCGACACTAAAGCAATGCGAAACCCGCCAACGGGCTTGGATTTGTCAGTTGCAACGTTCTGATGGTTCGATGGCTTGGATGGTTTGGAATCCTAACCGCAATCAACGTTTGGAACTTCCCCCAGAATGGGGCGTTCGGCAAATGCAAGAGTTATCAGGGAAACGCCATTCTTTGGTTGGGCGCAATCATGTCAAGATGCATCCCACGCCGTTGTTGCTGGAGTCTCAACCGACATGAAGATTCTAATTTTGCATAACCGCTATCAGTTTGCGGGGGGTGAGGAGGCGGTTGTTCAGGCGGAGAAGGCGTTATTGGAGGCGAAGGGTCACGCGGTTCGGCTGATAGAAACAACCAATGATGAAATTCAGGGAGTTGGAGGTAAGGCGAAGGCGGCGGTGAGTGCAATTTATTCGCATTCCGCCAAGCAGCGAGTGGGTGAGGAAATTCAATGGTTTTTGCCGGATGTGCTGCACGTACATAATTTTTTCCCGTTGCTGTCGCCGTCGGTGTACGATGCGGCGTGCGAGGCGCAGATTCCGGTGGTGCAAACGTTACATAATTATCGTTTAGGGTGTCCCAATGCGCTGCTGTTTCGCGAGGGGCGGGTGTGCGAGGAGTGTTTGGGGAAGGCGATTCCCTGGCCTGGGGTGAAGTATGGATGTTATCGCGGATCGCGATCGCAATCTGCTGTTACTGCTACCATGCTAGCGGCCCATACTTTGCGCCAAACTTGGCAAAACCGCGTCACTCGCTATATTGTGCTGACGCAGTTTCAAAAAAACAAAATGATTCAGGCGGGTTTACCCCCAGCCAAGCTTCAGGTAAAACCGAACTTTGTCGCACTCAGCGTTCAGGATACTCTCCAACGCCAACCGTTTGCTTTATATGTCGGTCGGCTTTCCATCGAAAAAGGGGTGCAAATCCTGATTCAGGCTTATCAATGCCGAAATCTTCAATTCCCCTTGAAAATTGTCGGGACTGGCCCCTTGCTAGAAGACTTGCAAAATCAAGTGAAGGCGGCAAATCTTCAGGACTGCATTGAACTTTTAGGTTGGCAAGAGAAAAGCACAGTATTGCACCTGATGCAATCTGCCCAATTTCTCGTTTTTCCATCGATTTGGTACGAACCGTTTGGTCTGAGTGTTATTGAAGCGTTTGCGTGTAGTTTACCCGTGATTGTTTCTCGCCTAGGGAGTCTAGCGGAGATAGTCGAAAATCAGGTGACGGGTTTGCATTTTGAGGCAGGAGACGCGACAGACTTGGCCTCGAAGCTGGAATGGGCTGTTGCACATCCTCAAGCTTTACGAGAAATGGGACGGCGGGCGAATCAGGTGTATGCGGACTGTTATACAGCAGACGCGAACTATGAGCAATTGCTGGCAATTTACCAACAAGCCATTCAAGTCGCAAAAACCCGTTCGTGCTTGCCAGGTGCTTAACCTTCAGTCATGGGGGAATGCAACCGAGGGGCGTATTTAGCACTTAAAAGTTGTTTAATGGCGAGTTGAATAAACAGGCGGTTGCTGTGCCAGTAGCGTTGCGAGAGGCGACCGGGTTCGAGGGCAAGGCGATAGAGCCATTCTAACCCGGCTTTTTGCATCCAACGCGGGGCGCGGTTCTGAATGCCAGCATAGACGGTAAAAGCCCAACCTAAACCGAGCATGACGGCTTGGACTTTGTGTTTGTGTTGAGCAATCCACTGTTCTTGTTTAGGACAACCCAAGGCCAGAAAGACGAAGCCTGCACCGCTGGTGTTAATTTGTTCGATGATGGCTGCGTCTTCTGATTCGGTGAGGGGACGAAAGGGGAGAGACTGCATACCCGCAATCTTCAAGTCGGGAAATTCTTGCTGGAGTCGGGTTCTAATCCGGCCTAGGGTATCATCATCTGAACCGAGGAAGAAGATGCTGATGCCCTGTAGAGAGGCGAGGTGACATAGGGCGACGAAGATGTCAAGCCCCGCTACTCGGTCTTGCTCTTGGGTTCCTAACCAGCGCAACATCCAAACTAAAGGCATTCCATCGGGGGTTACGAGGTCTGCTTCTTGCAATACGGAGGCAAATTCAGGGTTTTGATAGGCTTCGGTCAGCATGTGAACATTCGCTACACAGACGGTACGGCTTTCTCGCTGACGCGCCCAATCAGTCATCGTCTCAATTTGTACATTGAAGGGAACGGCTGTAACTGGGGTTTTCAGTACAATTTTACGGGGCAATTCCCGATGCTTAAGTGCTGCTACTGAGTTCATGGCAATAATACTGGGGGGATAGCTATTCATAATACACAAAAATATCCGCATTTACACTCAAGAAAGTAACCTTTTGTATACTCCTATCCGAGAAAATTACAGTTTCCAGACTTTTCTCTCTGCCGTATTTTTTCTCCGCTCGTTTAGTAATTGTACGGAGAAGTCTCAATAGTCCTAAAAAAGGCGATCGCGCTCACGGAACGCCCTAGTATTAAGTGATGCGAACTGGCGGTACTAAAAAGCACGCCACCCAAATCAAAAGCAATTAAATAGTTTGAACTCTAAACTTTTAGGGTAGGGATGAGAGTCTATCTCTAGATCAAGCGATCGCCCCTAACTTTCCCCTACAATAAACCCAACCCTAGCGGAGAATACGGATCGTGAATAACCCGAATAAACCCGATAAAAACGTCATTAACGTCGAACCCGGAACCTTGCTCCTAATCGTGGTTGCGGTGTTGTTGCTTCCGCTGTTGGTCGCAGGCTTTGTTTCTCACTAGCATTTGCAAACTTAGATAAGCTTCCCCAATCCTACGGGGGTTGTCCAGATTCTCAAGCACTGTTCTACGGGGACGATAGTTTCGTGCTTTAGATTGTCCTGGGCCTGCATCCAGTATGGATTGAGAGCAGCCGCTTATTGATATTCCTGAATAGAGGATACAAGTTTACAAAAATTAGCTGGTTTTGTAAAAATAAATACAATTTCAGTTTCAGCTTTTTTACACTAATTTCTTGTAAAACAGATTACCAGATTTAAAACAAACTTTAGGTTTCAAACTGAATTCAAGACTTAAGATTATCTGAATGTAAATTCAAGAATTCAGCAGACTGTTGCTGAAGCGAGTAAACCATGCCAGAAGTTCTCTTCAAAGTTGATTTAACCAAATCTATGTCCGAACAAGAAATTGTTGGACATAATCGCTGGCACCCTGATATTCCTGCTGTTGTTTCCGTTAATCCTGGCGATATTTTTCGGATTGAATGTAAAGATTGGACAGACGGACAAATCAAAGATGACGATAATCCGGACGATATTCGCGATGTCAAATTAACCGTCGTTCACGTTCTTAGCGGCCCCATTCATGTCAAGGGTGCCGAACCTGGAGATATTCTTGTTGTTGATATTCTCGACATCGGTCCTTTACAAGGCGATGAATGGGGATTTACAGGCATTTTTGCCCGCGAGAATGGCGGCGGTTTCTTAACCGACCATTACCCCAATGCAGCTAAAGCAATTTGGGATATTCAAGGCATTTACACCCAATCTCGTCATATTCCTGGCGTGCGTTTTGCCGGACTCAGCCATCCCGGTTTAATTGGTTGCGCCCCCTCTCACGAACTCTTAGCGAAATGGAATAAGCGCGAAGCTGAACTCGTTAAAAAAGGCGGCCCGCCGTGGAAACCTGCAATTCCTCCCCTCGCGGCTTTACCGACTCCTGAAAATGCTGTTTTAGGGTCTCTGAAAGGGTCGGAATTTGAGAGAGTTGCGGCTGAAGCTGCCCGAACCGTTCCGCCGAGGGAACATGGAGGAAATTGCGATATTAAAAACCTCTCGAAAGGCTCGCGAATTTACTTCCCAGTTTATGTGGATGGGGCTAACCTTTCAATGGGCGATATTCACTTCTCTCAAGGCGATGGAGAAGTATCTTTCTGTGGCGCAATTGAAATGGCAGGCTACCTCGATTTGCATGTAGATATTATTAAAGGTGGGGTGGAAAAATATGGCATGATTAACCCTATCTTTAAACCCGGTCCGGTAGAACCGCGTTACTCTGAGTATTTGGTTTTTGAGGGAATTTCTGTAGATGAGTTTAGCGGCGAACAATATTACTTAGATGCTCATGTCGCTTACCGTCGGGCTTGCTTAAATGCGATTGAGTATTTGAAAAAGTTTGGTTATACAGGCGAACAAGCGTATCTGCTGTTAAGCTGTGCCCCCGTCGAGGGTCGAATTAGCGGCATTGTTGATATTCCCAATGCTTGTTGCACCTTAGCTTTGCCAACAGAAATTTTTGATAAAAATATCTTGCCCACTTAAGAGGTCGATGCTGGGTTGACTGACAATCAAGATAGTCGCGTCGGTTGAGTTGAGGTCCGAAACCCAATACAACCCTTGCTGCTGTTGGGTTACGCTAACGCTAACCCAACCTACAACAGCATAAGACTTTTAGTAGTTTTGTCAGTCAACCAGGGGCAGATGCAATTGTTCAACCTTTGATTGGGCTAGATGCTCAATTCCCTCTAAACCTATGCCACTTTATGATTTTCGCTGCGAAACTTGCGGCAACTTTGAGAAATGGCGCAGCTTGGCGGAGTTAAGTACGCCGATGCACTGTCCCCAATGTAATGCAGTTGCCCAGCGTCTTTTCTCTCCTCCGATGATTCTGACGGGGAATCTGCGCCTGCGAAACGAACAGCGCGAACCGAAGCGAGTTCAACGCACCCAGGAACCCGAAACCCCGCGCAACCGCGAACATCGGGGGAGTCGTCCTTGGATGATTGGTCATTAAGGAAGGGGCGTCAGTTTTCTAGGACTTGCGATCGCCCTAACCCCTAGGAATGATTAACTATTTGAGGGGGTTTGGGGGAGCTATAATTCCCACGCTGTAATCAAAGAATTCAGCGTTGGGATACATGGACTCCCCCACGCTGATTTTATCCGGTCAATCCCGGTCAAATCTGCAATAGATATATGTTTATAGAGTAATCATTCTGTTTTAGAATTGGCTTCATGACTGCGATCGTCAACTACTGTTACCGAATTTATCCCGACGCCACCCAAGAGCAGACAATGCTGCATTGGTTGGAAATCTCTCGCTCTTGTGTACAACTACGCCTTACGAGAAATCAAAGATTGGGTAAACTCGCGCAAATGTAGTCTGGATCGCTGTTCTTTGGAACGTGAATACATCATTCCAGCCGACCAACCCTTCCCGACCTACTACATCCAACAAAACGCGCTTCCCAAAGCCAAAAAAGCATTCCCCTTGTTGGGAGAACCACCTTCTCAAGTTCTGCAAACTACAATCCGTAGACTGCATGAGGCTTGGAACTATTTCCAAAACAGAGGGTTTGGCTTTCCCCGTTTCAAGAAGTTTGGACAAATGAAGTCCCTGCTGTTTCCTCAATTCAAGACTAACCCAGTTACGGGGTGGCAACTCAATCTTCCCAAGGTTGGTAAAATACCTATCAACTTGCACAGACCTATCCCAGATGGGTTTGTCGTCAAGCAAGCACGGGTATTGAGGAAAGCCGATAGGTGGGAGGTCGTTCTGACAATCGAGTCTGACGTATCAATACCAGAGGCTCAACCGCATGGGGATGCACTCGGTATCGATTTAGGATTAGAGCAATTTTTGACAACCTCGGATAAAGAGTTTATCGCTAGACCCCGATTTCTGACATCCTTGTACCGCGAGCTAAAATTGCTGCAACGCAAGTATGCCAGAACTAAGCCGGGTTCCAAGAACCGCGAAAAAGCGCGTATCCGTGTTGCCAGATTTCATCACCACATCGCCAACGTACGCAAAGACTGGCAGTTCAAACTGGCTAACCATCTTTGTAAAAAAGCTGGGATTGGGATGGTGTTTGTTGAGGACTTAAACCTGAAAGCCATGTCTAGGGGGATGTTGAGGAAACATACTCTAGATGCGGCTTTTGGGCAGTTTCTCAATCTGTTGGAGTGGGTAGCCAAGAAACATCTTATCTACTTCCTCCGAGTCAATCCAGACGGAACCTCTCAAACTTGTCCCAAGTGCAATACGCACACGGGAAAGAAAGACCTTCAAGTGCGAGTTCACAGATGTGGTGAGTGTGGATACGAAACCCATAGAGATCATGCAGCAGCAGAAGTCATCAGGTTGCGGGGTTTAGAACTAAGTACGCAGGGACTCTGCGGAAGAGAAAACGCCTATGCAGTCGGTCTGCCGGGGATAGAGGAAACTCTGTCTAGGTCAGAGGCAAAACCCCGTAAGGGAAGAACTAGGAATGCCCAGCAGTGATGTTGGGAAGCCCATACCATAATCTCCGATTTGGTGTGGGAGGATGTCACAATACGTTAAGTCCTATCATTTTCGTTCGCTTCGTAATGCAGACGCTGACTTCCTACACGGCCCCCCTTCCCGGCACCTATTGGCAATGGCGGGGCCACCGAATTTACTATGTTCGGGCTGGAGAACGCCATTCCCAACGTCCCCCCCTCCTTTTGGTACATGGGTTTGGGGCTTCCACTGACCACTGGCGGAAAAATCTGGCGGGCCTATGCCAAGATTTTGAAGTTTGGGCGATTGATTTGCTCGGCTTTGGACGCTCGGCTAAACCTCAGTTAGCCTATAGTGGCGACCTGTGGCGCGACCAACTCAGCGATTTTGTCACTCAGGTGATTCGCCAACCAGCGGTTCTCGCTGGAAATTCCCTAGGGGGTTATGCCTCGCTGTGTGCGGCTGCCCAATCTCCGGATACGGCGGCAGGTTTGATTTTGATTAACAGTGCAGGCCCCTTTACTCAAGCCCAAACTGCCCCTCCTCCAGAACCGCTGAAAAAGTTATTGGGACAGGCCAGCCAAACCATGTTTCGCCAGCCTTGGGCGAGTTTCTTGTTATTTCAGTACGTCCGCCAAAAGTCGATGATTCGCAAGACGTTGCAAAAAGTCTACCTCGACCAAAGCGCAGTCACGGAACAGTTGGTTGAGGAGATTTATCGCCCGTCTTGCGATGTGGGGGCGGTGCAGGTGTTTGCCTCGGTGTTCAATACGCCCCAAGGAGAAAAGGTGGATGTATTGCTGAGTCAGCTTGCTTGCCCGCTACTGCTACTTTGGGGTGAGGCTGACCCTTGGATTAATGCCAGACAGCGCAGCGCCAAGTTCCGCCAGTATTGCCCGCAGTTGGCTGAATACTTTTTGCAGGCGGGTCATTGTCCCCACGATGAGGTTCCGGATGCGGTCAATGGCTTAATTCGCGCTTGGGTTCTCGAAAAGCTGATGGCTTAAGGTTTTGGGCAAATATTAAGAAATGTTGTCAACTCTGGCAGGCTGCGTTAAGTTTAATAACAGGTAATTGATTTGTAGTGCGAGGTCTGCATCATGACGGAAAATCAAGAATCCAAGTTTGGCTTTACTGAGTTTGCGGAAACCTGGAATGGTCGTCTGGCAATGCTAGGTTTTCTGATTGGTTTGGCAACTGAGTATCTGACGGGTCAAGGGATTTTATCTCAACTCGGCTTGATGTAGGTCTATCTGCCTTTATTTTCTAATAAACGCTTGAATGCCTGAGATATAAACTATCTCAGGCATTCGCATTGAGTTAGGATGGGGTTCACTCTTCTACAAAGGGATTCACAACTTCGGCTGGCCCGACCAGGGAGATATAAGGGTTGGTAAAATATTTTTGGGCGATCGCCTGAGCTATGGGAACCGTAACATTACTGACATCAACTTGGAATTGAGTGTCAAAATCGATGCCTAAGCCAATGGTTTCGTACCACCCCAACACCTGAGCAATTTGAGCATTGGTTTGTTTGCCAAGCGCGTATTGTCCTAGAAGTTTATTTTTGCTGGCTTGTAAGGCTTCTGGAGTGAGTCGAGTGGTGCAAAGGCGTTCGGCTTCCTGTTGCAGTCCTTCTAAGGCAACCGTGGTATTCGTGGGTGCCGTTCCCATATACAGCACAAACTGAGAAGTCTCGCTGCGAGTGGGGTAAAAGGACGAAACATCGTAGGCTAACCCCCGCTTCTCGCGCAACTCCACAAACAGGCGCGAAGATAACCCATTCCCTAGATAGGTGTTCAGCAACTTTAACGCCGCATAATCCTCGCTCTGGACAGAGGCCGCCAGATAACCTAACATGACAATGGCTTGCTGGGTTTCCTGGGGAGAAATTGTCACGCCAGAGATGGGCGGAACTGTTACCACTGGGGAAGCTGGAAGGGGCGTTGCCGGGGGTTGCCAGTCGCCAAAGGTTTCTTTAATCAGCGCGATCGCATCCGGGGTGGCGATGCGGCCGGATAAACTAATAACAATGTTATCGGGTCGAAAATAGGTGGAATGAAAAGCCTGTAAGTCTTCTACTTGTAACTGACTCACCGTTGAGAGCGAACCCAACCCAGAATAAGCATAGGGGTGTTGCTGGTACATAGATTGACGCAACCCCTCTAAGGCTAGAGCAAACGGCTGTTCCTGCTGAGAACGAATTGCTTGCAACGCGAGGCGGCGTTCGAGTTCCACTTGAGCCGGTTCAAAGGCAGGCGATCGCAATAACTCGGCCGCTAGCCCTAAAATATCGCTAAAATCCGCTGAAACCGTCTTTAAACTTACCAAAAAGTAATCTGAGGCAGCATCTGCCCCCAAACTCGCGCCAACCGATTCCACCTTTTCGGCAATTTCCAGCGAACTCAACCGTTCTGTGCCTTTCGTGAGTACCGATGCTACGAGATTCGCCAGTCCAGCTTTTTCTCGACTCTCCCGTCGGCTTCCCGCTTTCACAAAAATCCGACCTGAAATGATATCAGCAGCGAAATTCTCAACTACCAATACCACCATGCCATTTTCTAACTCAATTCGATCGACTTGGTAGCTCTGTCGCGAAGGCGTCACACTTAGACTCACAAAGTTTTCCCTAATACCTAATCTTTACTGATGTTAACGACTTTCATCCCTACTCGGAGGCTAACAGAACTACCAGAGCGGTTTCATCACGATAGCACTGTAGCAATCGGGTGAAAGATATTGTTGGGCCAATGCCTGGATATCTTCGGGTTGCAAAGACTGAATGTAACGGGTGTAAATAGCCGATTGCTCGGCTTGAGCAATCGTATTGTAGTAACCGTATAGTCCTGCAAGTTGGCTGGGGGTTTCCGTAGAGAAAGCGTAGTCATTACATAATTGTCTTTGGCAGCGCAGCAGTTCTGCTTCTGAAACCGGCACTGTTTGCAATTGTAACAAGCTTTCGCGAATGAGTTCTTCCACCTGCGGAAGCTCTTGCGGTTCTAGCCAAGCGGTGAGGGTAAATAAACTCGATTCTTTTTGCAAGGAAAAGTTACCGCAAATGCCCTGAACTAATCCTTGTTCTTCGCGCAATTGGCGAACTAACCGCGAAGTGCGACCCGAAGCCAGCAAAACTGAAATTAAGTCTAACCCGTAAGCGCTTCTTAAGGAATCTACGCCCGGCCCCAACCAAGCCATCATTAGGCGTGCCTGTTCTAAACGGGGTAAATTCAGTTCGCGGCGGTAGGGTTGAGTCAGCCGGGGGGGGTGATAGGCGGGCGGTTGAGGAGGGGGCAAGGGGGGAAAATGGCTTGTTTCAAACTCCGCAAAACACTCGCTGACTAAATCAAAGGCTTGAGATTGCTCAATTCCCCCAACCACCACCACGCTCATGTTATCGGGTCGATAATGCTGGCGGTGAAAGGCGCGCATTTGTTCCGGCGTTTGCTGCATCAGTTGAATTTGGCTGCCTAACACCGAACGGCCATAGGGATGGCTAGGATAAAGATTTTCAAGTAGCGTTTGAAAGCCTAGCCAATCGGGGTCATCTTGAGTTTGCCGAATTTCATCCATGACCACTTCGCGTTCCCGAAAAAATTCTTCCTCTGGTATTGCCGGATGCAGCAATAATTCTGCTAGATAGGGGAGCGTTTCTTTGAGATGAACGACCGCAGTGGTCATGAAAAAGTGAGCGTAATCGTAGCTGGTGGCGGCGTTACTTAAGCCACCCCGACTTTCAATCGCCTCGTCAAAAATCCCGGCTGCGAGTCGGTTGGTCCCTTTAAAGATCATGTGTTCTAGAAAATGAGCCATTCCCGGCGCATCTTCTGGATCGAGTTTGGCTCCGGCTTGTACCCAAACATCAACAACCACAACTGGAGTCGCAGGAATGGCTTGATGGATTAGGGTTAATCCGTTGGTCAGCGGGCAAATTTGGGCGGGGAATTGGGGGAGGGTCAGCAGTTGAGACAATCGCTTTCAATCAGGCCTACAAGTTTATGTCATTGTAGCTTCTGAAAGGGGGGATTTTTGAAACATTCAAAACAAAAAAAAGAAAGGACTATTCATCCTTTCTTTTCCCTTAAGATTCATCGCACTCTGGGTAGATTTTGCGTTAATCTCCAGACTTGCGCCGCAACCCGATTAACCGCCAATGGCGCTGGCACCACCAACCACTTCCAAGATTTCCTGGGTAATGGAGGCTTGGCGGGCTTTGTTGTAGGACAAGGTTAAGGTGGTAATTAGCTCTGAGGCGTTATCGCTGGCGCTGCTCATGGCCGTCATCCGAGCGGCGAGTTCGCTAGCGGCCGCTTCTTGGAGCGATCGCAATAATTGGTTATTCAAGTACAAGGGCAGCAGCGCGTCTAAAATCTGCACTGGGTCTTGCTCAAAAATCATGTCTCTGGGCAATGCGCGAGCCTGGGAGGTGACTTTCTCCCGCGTCACCTCAAAATCGCCCCCCCGCGAAGTGAGGCGGAAGATTTCGTCATCAGCAGCCTCTAAGCCTTGAGCATCCAAGGGCAGCAGGGTTTGCACTACTGGGCGAGAGCTAATTAAGGAGACGAATTTGGTGTAGACCAACTCAACGCGATCCACCACATCTGAGAGGAACAGCGACAGCAGTTCGTCAGCAATGGTAGAGGCTTCGCTGGCGCTAGGAATTTGCTCTAAGTTGGCGTAGGTTGCCGCAATCGGCGCGTTGCGGCGTTGGAAATGCTGAATGGCTTTGCGGCCGACTAAAACGTATTGATAGTTGAGGCCTTCGGCTTGCAGTTCTTTCGCCCGTTGTTCGGCCCGGCGGATGACGTTGGCATTGTAGCCGCCGCACAGACCGCGATCGCCCGAAACCACCAACAACCCAACCGTTCTCACCGGGCGCTGTTTGAGTAACGGCAGGTCAACATCTTCAAATTGCAGCCGACCTTGCAGGCGGTATAACACCTGGGCCAAACGGTCTGCAAAGGGGCGCGTAGCAATGACTTGCTCTTGAGCGCGACGTACTTTTGCCGCCGCCACTAGACGCATTGCTTCTGTAATTTTTTTCGTATTCTTAACCGACTGAATGCGATCGCGAATTGCTTTAAGGTTAGGCATAGTTTTGCGAATGGCGAATGGCGAATGGCAACTCAAAAAGGGGCGAGTCTCTAGAGTCAGACCAACCCCTTTTTCGACCTAAGCAGAGACTAAAAAGCTCTTTTTGTAGTCTAAAATTGCTGCTTTGAGCAGATTTTCAGCTTCTTCGGTCAGTTGCTTCTCGTTGCGGATAATTTCGAGGTACTTCGGCTGGCTGGTCTTGAGATACTCCCGCAGACCTTTTGCGTAGGCCGCCGCTTTGTCCACCGGAATATCATCCATATAGCCATTAATCCCGGCATACACTAGCGCGACTTGTTCGGCAACGCTCAAGGGCGAGTATTGCGGCTGTTTCAGCAGTTCGCGCAGGCGTTGACCGCGTGCGAGTTGGTCTTTGGTCGCTTTATCTAAGTCAGACGCAAACTGAGCAAATGCTGCCAGGTCATCGTACTGAGCCAATTCCAGCTTCAGTTTCCCGGCAACCTTCTTCATCGCCTTGGTTTGAGCCGCAGACCCTACCCGCGAGACGGAAATCCCCGCGTTAATCGCCGGACGCAGACCGGAGTTAAACAAGTCCGCAGACAGGAAGATTTGACCGTCGGTAATTGAAATGACGTTGGTCGGGATGTATGCCGATACGTCACCCGCTTGGGTTTCAATAATCGGCAGAGCGGTCATGCTGCCTTCGCCCAGTTCGTTGCTGAGTTTAGCGGCGCGTTCGAGCAAGCGAGAGTGGAGATAGAAAACATCTCCAGGATACGCTTCCCGTCCGGGCGGACGACGCAGCAGCAAGGACATTTGACGATAAGCTTGGGCTTGCTTGGACAAGTCATCGTAAACCACCAGGGTGTGGCGGCCGCGATACATGAAGTATTCGGCTAAGGTTGCGCCCGCATAGGGAGCCAGGTATTGCAGGGTAGCGGGGTCGCTCGCGTTTGCAGCGACGATGATCGTGTAGTCGAGCGCGCCGCGTTCTTGCAGAATTCCGGCAACTTGAGCCACGGTGGAGGCTTTTTGACCGATGGCGACGTAGACGCAGATCACGTTCTCTTCTTTTTGGTTGAGAATCGTGTCAATAGCGACGGCGGTTTTCCCGGTTTGACGGTCGCCGATGATTAATTCCCGCTGTCCGCGACCGACGGGAATCATCGCGTCAATAGCGGTAATCCCGGTTTGTAGGGGTTCGTATACGGAACGGCGTTGAATGATCCCCGGAGCCATCGATTCAATTAAGCGAGTTTCGCTGGTATTGATATCGCCTTTACCGTCGATGGGACGACCGAGGGGATCGACGATCCGACCGATCATGGCGTCGCCTACGGGGATCTGAGCAATTCTGCCGGTGGAGGTGACGGAACTGCCTTCTTGGATGTCGCGACCTTCACCCATGAGTACGGCTCCGACGTTATCTTCTTCGAGGTTAAGGGCGATCCCGACGGTGCCATCTTCAAACTCTAATAATTCGCCGGACATGGCTTTATCTAAGCCATAAATCCGCGCGATCCCGTCTCCAACTTGCAGAACAGTCCCGACGTTAGAGACTTTAACCTCTTGGTCGTACTGTTCGATCTGTTGGCGAATAATGCTGCTAATTTCGTCAGGTCTGATACTTACCATTGTCCTAGTCTTGAGTATTGAGTGGTTCGCAATTGTGCTGAGTCTTGAGGTAAACCAATACGGCTCAAAACTCGAATCTTCTTGGAGACTGGGTTTAGGTGGCGCTGGTTAAGCGAATACCAATCCGCCGCAGTTGACCCCGCAAACTGGCATCGATCACTTGAGAGCCGACTTTGATAATCACGCCCCCAATTAAGCTGGGGTCGAGTTTGGTTTCGAGTTCGACCTGTTGTGCTTCGGTCATGGCAATTACGCGATCGCGAATCACCTGTTTTTGATCGTCGGACAGTTCGACAACGGAAGTGACTTCCGCTAAAACGGTTTTATTAAGTTTCCGCAGTAAGGCGAGATATTGTTGGGCGATCGCATCTAAAAATTGAATCCGACGCCGATCGACTAACAACGACAAAAAGTTAAGCGTATACGCGTGAATTTGCTCGCCTGCAAGTTGCTGCAATACGGCTTTTTTCGCTTCGGGTTTGGCGATTGGGTTTTCGATAAATTGCCGCAGTTCTTCAGAAGTTGCTAACAATTCTTTTAAAAACCGTACGTCTTCCCCAAATCTTTCTACGAGGTCGTTAGCCTGTCCTAAAGACATTAATGCTTCTGCATACGGCTCAACGACGGCACCGACTAATGTTCCACTCCCTTTCACGCCTTAACCTCCTAGCATTGCAATGCTGCGATCGACGAGGCGCTGTTGGCGATCTTCATCAAGCTGCTCTTTGAGTTGAGCTTCGGCTCGCGCTAATGCCATTGTTGCCACGCGCTGACGCAATTCGGCGATCGCTCTTTCGCGTTCGACATTCATCTCTTGGGTGGCTGTTTCCCGCAGGCGTTCGACTTCCTTGACCGACTGAGCTAAGATTTCTTCTTTGGCTCGTTGCGCGTTGTCTTGTGCTTGCTTGCGGATGCGTTCGGCTTCGGCTTGAGCTTGAGCTAACTTTTGTTGCTGTTCCGCTAAGGCGGCGGCGGCATCTTTTTGCCGTTTTTCAGCATCTTTAATCGCGGCTTCAATTTTAGCTTGGCGATCGCTCAAGGTTTTCCCCAAAAAACCGCGCCCAAAGTAAAATAGCACCCCAATGATGATGACCAAGTTGATTAAATTGGTTTCGAGCAGGTCAAAATTTAGCCCGAAACCCCCTTCATGTGCTTCTGCTGCCTCTGTTGCCAGCAACCAAAAAGTACCCATGTGACTCAACCCATAACAGTGCAAGTTAATTCAAATCCTGGTGGTGTTTCTAGACGCGCCACCTAGACTTGAAGGAGTTTGTCTAAAATTTGGCGACTGAGGTCATCCACCTGTTGCTCTAACGAGCTGAGGGTTTCTTGTTTTTGTTGCTCAATTTCTTTAGCCGCTTGTTCTCGCTTCGCCCCGGCTTCGGCTTGAGCTTGTGCTAGTTTGTCTTGGGCAATTTTTCGCGCATCCTCTTGGGCCGACGCGATCGCACTTTGAGCTTGTTTGCGGGCTTGTGCGAGTTCTTCTTCGTACTGTTGGGCTAACCGTTCGGCTTTGGCTAACCGTTCGCGCGCCTCAGTCAAATTTTTCCGCACATAGTCATTACGTCCGTCTATGGCTTGACCGAGGGGCTTGTAAAAAATAGCATTGAGTACCGCAGTTAAAATTAAAAACTGCACCGCCATCAACGGCAAGGTGGCATCAATGTCAAACAGCCCTCCAGATTTTGCAGTCTCCTCAACGGCTAGTAAGATCGTCCATTCTGTCATGTTTATAATTCCCCATCGTCAATAGAGGGGTTAGGCAACCCAAAGTGCAGTGTTTTTATAAGGTGCAGAGATGCGAGTTTTCGCACCTCTACACAGGGAGGCTAAGACTTACGCGAAGGGGTTAGCAAACAGCAGTACGAGCGCAACCACTAGACCGTAAATGGTGAGTGCTTCCATGAACGCCAAGCTCAACAGCAAGGTCCCGCGAATTTTGCCTTCAGCTTCAGGTTGACGAGCAATCCCTTCTACCGCTTGACCTGCGGCGTTACCTTGTCCGATACCAGGGCCGATTGCAGCCAGACCAACCGCGAGAGCAGCAGCAAGAACGGAAGCAGCAGAAATTAACGGGTCCATAACGATTCTCCTTGAATGAGCGTAAAATTGAACAAAACAAGTTATCTAACAGAGCGGGTCGCTCTTACCGTGCCAGAGTTCTTCCCAAGCACATCAACCCCTGAAGAGTTTAATGAGCCTCTTCTTCATGGTGATGATCTTCTAGAGCTTCCCCAATATAGGCAGCGGCCAACGTCGCAAAGATTAAGGCTTGGATAGCACTGGTAAATAAACCTAATGCCATAACTGGTAGGGGAACAAATAAAGGCACTAGCAGCACTAGCACTCCGACAACCAGTTCGTCAGCGAGGATGTTGCCAAATAAACGGAAGCTCAATGAAAGAGGCTTGGTGAAGTCTTCAATGATTTTGAACGGTAACATGAAAGGTACTGGCTCAACGTAGTGAGCAAAGTAGCCTAAGCCAAGCTTGCTGAAACCTGCATAGAAGTAAGCTAGCGAGGTTAACAGCGCTAGAGCGACCGTTGTGTTGATGTCAGCCGTGGGTGCGCCCAGTTCGCCCGAAGGCAAATGGACGAGTTTCCAAGGAACTAGGGCCCCTGACCAGTTCGACACAAAGATAAACAGAAATAAGGTACCAACAAACGGTACCCAAGGACGATAGTCTTTTTCCCCAATCTGGTTTTTCGCTAAATCTCGGATGAATTCCAGCGCATACTCCATGAAGTTTTGCATTCCGGTGGGAATACGCTGCAAGTTCCGAGTCGCGGCTAGGGAGGCGATGACCAATAGGCCAATCACAAACCAAGAGGTAAGGAAAATCTGTCCGTGAACTTTGAGGTTCCCAATTTGCCAATAAAAGTGCTGACCCACTTCTAGTTCAGCAAGGGGTAAGCAGTTGTAGGCTTCTAGAAGATTTAGCGTTTCCATTCAGATTCCCAAGGACTCAAAGCCAGCAAGGAGACTTAAGGCGAACTAATCTAACGCGGATTGGGCAGAAATGTTGTCCGAAGTACGTAAACGATAACTGCGGCCTTATAGGTCAGAAATCCCAAAAAAATTGGGACGATTTGTAGCTGTTTCCATTGAGTTGCGACTATAATCAACCCAATAAAAAGCGCTAACCGCGTATTGCTTAGACGTTCTTTTTGCCGTCCGAGCTGCTCTACGTTTTTCGCCAACATTCTCAAGTAAACCACACCTGTGCACGCCCCGATGACATAATTCAGAGCGATGTTCAGGGAGTAGAAAATCCAGACGAAAATAAAAATAACGCCTGCGATCGCCAACGTACCGATAAACAACTCCTGTTGCAGTCGGTAATATTCCTCCATTGAGGCGTTTGGCTCTTCGTTGAGGGAATCTGGCGGATTCGGATTCCCGTTCGGGGTGGTTTCGTGAGATTCGTCGGAAGTGTTCACAACGACCTTGCGTTAAATCAGTCCTGGTGCTTGACTTGTGAAAGACAGACCATGAGGAATCATATCACGTCTAGGGATCGCTCTAAAGAATTATTAAGCAACTTGGAAGAAATCTGGAAATTCCCCAATTTCTCCCATTTTCTAGAGCAATAGGGGAAGAAGGGAGTTGGGAATGACCGTGTCCACCGCCGGCCCCGAGGCCGCCCAGGCCCTGGCCATCTCCGAAAACGCCCCCGT
>NZ_MJGC01000064.1 GCF_001746915.1 Desertifilum tharense IPPAS B-1220 | reverse complement strand
TAAAAGTGCTAATTCTATTTTCTTTTGTTTTTCTTCCTTTTCCTTATCCCATTTTACAAATGTCTGTCCTAATAAAAAAGTCCCTAGAGGAACCAGAGGTTTAATAAATTCTCCAATTGCTTCAGCAGCTAGAAAGTGCCAAAGATATAAAGTGACAAATGGAGAAATCAGAAAAACCAAAGATGGCAAAAGAATTCCCTTTTCATCTTCGATTTTGGGTAAAAATTGAAAACCAATCCCTTTAGAAAATAGCCAAAACCCTGATAAACCTATGCTGATAGTAACAATCAAGAAATCTTGTGTTAGCATACTTTTCTAGTTTGATTTCATATCAAAAATGCAATACAAAGGAAATTTAAGCGATCGCCAACCTGTTAAGCTGCGCCTCGCATTGTTGAAAAATATAGTTAACAGCCGCAAATAGACGATCTAAATCTTGAAGGGTGTAAAAAGTCTGATTGCGGGTAAAAAGATTAGATTCCAGCTTGCCAAATTGCCATAAATTGCCATTGGATACAATACCAAAGATAATAACCTGAGTTTCATCATTTAATCGCTGTGCTGCCACCATTTCAGCTAAACACTGCGCCCATCCTTCCTCAAACTTATCTTGCTTGGCTTCTACTAACAAAAAATAGGGTTTATCAAATACTATTTTGCCTAAAGGGGAACGCCTAGCTAAAATATATTCAGGAAAACCTGAAAGATTTTCATCGCAAATCAGCGATCGATGTCCCCATAAAACAAAGTTGCTGCGATAAAGCTTCCAAACTTCTTTCAAAATAGGATAAATTAGATTTTCGCAAATTGAAAACTCAGAAGCAGTGGGGACTCCATCTTGGAGGATGGTTTGTAAGTCTTCGCGAAAATACTCAGATATCCTAAGTTCCGCCTCACCCATAAAGTTCTCTTCTGTGTAGGTTATCTGAAACTCTTGGAGAACTAAAGCGATGTCTTTATATTGACTGAAAGCCATCTTAACCTCCTCAAGAAATAGACTTCCCTAATTTTCTGCCAACTGCAACTCGTAAATATTCCATAAACCCCAGGTGGGTAAACCAGAGTATTTGAGATTGGTAACGCGATCGCGCACAGCCATCAGCGCCACCTCATTCACCAGGTAAATAAGAGGTAACTGTTCCTGGGCGATGCGTTGAAACTCTGCATAAATTGCCTTGCGCCGGGTTTCATCCAACTCTTGCGCCCCTGCGATAAACAGGCGGTCAATTTCCCGTTCCCAGTCGGAAACCTGCCAGTCCTGGATTGGCGGCTGTCCGGGCTGCGGCCCCAGGTTAAAGTTATGAGACCCGCCCGTACTCGTCCACAAATTAGCCGCGCTGTGGGGTTCTACACCGCCCGTAAAACCGATAATATGAGCATCCCAGTCGCGGGAGTTGGTGAGTCTGCTGACGAGGGTATTAAAGGCGATGGGTTGAAAGTCTACCTGAATGCCAATTTTGCTTAAATCTTGGCGAATTTGCACCCCCATCCCTTCTCGGTTTTTATTCCCCGAATTGGTTAGCAGGGTGAAGCGAACCCGGTTCCCGTCTGCGTCTAACAGTTGACCTTGGGCGTTATATTGAAAACCAACTGACTCTAACAGACGCTTGGCGTTTTCTGGGTCGTAGTCGTAAACCTTTAAGCCTGCTTCTGGGGTAAGGAAATAGGGACTTTGTACCGAAACTGGGGAATTTTGAATCACCCCCACCCCGCGAAACACATTATTCACCATCGCATCCCGGTTGAGGGCGTAGGCGACGGCTTGGCGAAATTCTGGGGTATTAAACCATTTAGACTTAATTGGATCGACCAGGGGTTGACCCCGTTCGTTGGTTGCCCGATTTAAATTAAACGATAAAAATGTGGTTCCCGACCACGGCCCGCCCACTTCTAGGGTAAACCGGCCCCGCTGTTCTTCCCGCTTGAGTAACGAAAAATACTCAGACCGCACTGGACGAGAATCGCCCATAATATCCAGCTTACCGGAGCGAAATTGTAAAAGTTGGGTATCGGTAGATTCCACCACTTGCCAGACAATGCGGTCGATATAGGGGAGGCGGTTTCCTTGGTCATCGCGCCGCCAGTAGTAGGGGTTGCGACGGAAGACGACTCGCTGGCTAGCGTCGTAGCTTTCAATTAAGTAGGGGCCGTTGGTGACAACATTCGCCGGGTTGGTTCCGGTATTCCAAGTTGAGAGAAATAACGGGTCGCCATCCCGGTTGCGCTGTTCCACCGTTGGGCGCAAAATATGGGCGGGGACTAGCCAAATATTGCTGGTCGCCCGTAGAAAAGGGGCGAACGGTTCGGGTAAAGTAAATTCAACAGCGCGATCGCTCAATTTACGCACCGTCGGAAATGCGCCGCTTTCCCCAATGCGTAAAGGGTCTTTTTGATCCGAAGGAATATCGGGATTAAAAATAACTTCCCCATAGGTAAACACGACATCATCGGCGGTGAGGGGATGGCCGTCCGACCATTGCAGATTTTCTCTTAAGGTAAAGGTAACGCGCCGTCGGTCTGGGGAAATCTGCCAAGATTCCGCTAAAGCCGGTTGTACCTCCCCAGTAATCCCATCTTCTTTGGTCAGACCTTCAAAAGCAAACAGGAAAATATGGGGAAACTCTTGATTGAGAATCGGATTAAAGGTTTTAGGATCGCTAAGGATAGCTAGAACAATCTGGGAAGTCTGCGCCGCTTGCGTTTTCAGAATCGCAGGCTGACAGCCTGTTAGGAATAACGGCGCGAGGAGAATCCACCCAATTGCGCCCAGTGTCACCCAAAATCGACGAATGGCCAAGGTTTGCTTCTCCTCAAAGACGGCAATTATTCTTCAATCCTGAGTTCGTGGAGATTCCAGAACGCGCCTCCCAATGCTGAGTATTGTACGCCTTGAATGCGATCGCGCACCGCCGCCATCGCCAACGGGTTAATCAAATAAATGAACGGCACATATTCAGCAATCTCCTGCTGCATTTGACCGTAAATTTCCCGGCGTCTATCTTCGTCAAACTCCTGCGATCCTTGGATAATATAATCACCCAGTCGGCGTTCCCAATCTGCCACCTGCCAACCTTGAATCGGCGGTTGTCCGGGCCCCGGTTGTTGGTTAAAGGTATGCAAAGCCCCTTCGGGTAGCCAAATATTGATACTTCCCGTCGGTTCTACACCCCCACCACTAAACCCTAATAGGTGACATTCCCAATCTAAAGTCCGATTCAACCGTTCAATCAACGTATTAAACGCCAGCGGTTGAAAATCGACTTGAATCCCAATTCTGCTTAAATCTTGGCGGATTTGCACGCCCATTGCTTCGCGAATCTTATTCCCCGCATTGGTAATCAGGGTAAAGCGGACGCGGTTGCCATCCGCATCGAGGAGTTGACCTTGGTCATTGTATTGAAATCCCGCCCCCAAAAGCAATTCCCTAGCGCGTTCGGGATTGTAGTCGTAAACCTTTAACCCCTGTTCCGGCGATAAATAGTAAGGCCCTTGAATCGGAAAAGGAGAATGTTGCGGTTCGCCTAACCCCCGAAAGATATTATTCGTCATCGTCCGTCGGTCAATCGCATAGGCGACCGCTTGTCGGAATGCTAAATTATTAAACCAACGAGACTTAATCGGATCGATTAACGGCCGACCGTCGCGACTGCCTTTATTGAGATTAAACGAAATAAAGCTAGAACTCAGCGTTGGCCCGCCCGTATAAATCGTGAAGTTATTGCGCTGTTCTTCCCGCTTCAGCAGCGAATAGAAATCCGGCTGTACCCCCAAAACATCTAATCCCCCAGACCGGAATTGCAAAAACGAGGTATCCGTCGATTCCACAATTTGGGTAATCACGCGGTCGATATAGGGTTGGGGTTCGCCTTGGTCATTCCTCCGCCAGTAATAGGGGTTGCGGTCTACAATCATCCGTTCGTTGGTGCCATAGTAGACAAAGCGATAGGGGCCATTCCCGATAATTTCACTCGGAGGCGTACCGCTTCCCCAGGTGGAGAGAAATAGGGGATTTCCCGCCGAGTCATTGTTTTCAATCGTGGGCCGGAGAATATGTTCCGGGAGAATTTCTAATCCCGTATAGCGCAGCAGAGGCGCAAAGGGTTCTGTGGTGCGGAATTCGACCCGCAAGTCATCCAGTTTTCGTACTGTGGGTAGGGTACGACTTTGCCCAATGCGTAACAAATCTCTAGCGGCGGCGGGGATATCGGGATTCAGGTAAATCTCGTTATAGGTAAAAACGACATCATCCGCATCCAAGGGTTCGCCATCCGACCACCGCAAGCCTTCTCGCAGCTTCATGACAATGGTGAGGCGGTCATCGGAGATTTCCCAAGACTCGGCTTGTAAAGGTTCAATTTCCCCGGTGAGTCCGTTCAGGGTCACTAACCCTTCGTAGATGTAGCCAAACAGGTCATTGGCTTCTTGACTCAGGGCGGTGTTAAAGGTTTTGGGGTCGCTGAGGGAACTTTGAACAATGCGATCGACTTGGGCGGCTTGGGTGCGAAAATTTGCAGGAGAGCAACTTGATAGCATCAGGGCTGCTAGTCCTAGGATAGCCACCCATAGCCACCGCCGCTTCACTCCAGAAATCCAAGGGGTGCGTTTCATGATTGTCGTCTGCTGACTCGGCTTGCTGCGATTTTAACGAATTTGAGGATTATTCGGCGGGATAAACAAGGGCGACGGCGTAGGCTGCAATTCCTTCTTCGCGTCCGACGGGGCCAAGTTTTTCGTTGGTGGTGGCTTTGATGCCAATTTGTTGCGGTTCTAACTCTAGGGTAGCGGAGAGGCGATCGCGCATTGCTTCAATATGCGGTTTCAACTTGGGTCGTTCTGCCACAACCACCGAGTCAATGTTACCAATGGCGTAACCCTTATCTTTCACCAGTTCGGCAACTTTTTGCAGCAACACCAAACTATCCGCCCCCGCCCATTGCGGATCGGAGGGCGGAAAATATAAGCCAATATCTCCTAAACTTAAGGCCCCCAGCAACGCATCCATAATCGCATGGGTCAACACATCAGCATCGCTATGACCGAGTAACCCCTTTTCGTGGGGAATAGGAACGCCGCCCAGAATTAAAGGGCGACCTGCAACCAAGCAGTGAATATCATAGCCGTTACCGATCCGAATTTTGCTCATGGGGGCCGAGATGAAGAGGTCAGTTGTCTATTTTAGGGCTTTGTTCCAGAACAACTGACGATTTTTTGCCAAACTGTTGATTCAATTGGTTCCGATACGGCCAAGTTAGGGTACCCAAAATATGGCGCGGTTTCAGGCGAATTGCCCACAATAAGGCTTTGAAGGCCGCTAGGGGTTGACCTTGGCTGTAGGATTTTTCCGCATGGCTATAGAGAAAATTGGCAAACCCTTGAGGATGGGCTTGAAAAACGGTCTTGTGCTTGCGTAACAGGCGGGCAAAATCGATTTGTCGCAACTTATCCGCCTGGGAAAGACGCGCCCCTTGGTGGGCGGTTTGGCGATAAGTCACCGCAGGGATACCCAGTAGCGAACAAACGGGGTTCAGTCTTAAAAACAGTTCGGTATGTTCGCGAGAACTGAAGGCCTCATCATAACCGCCCAAACCCAGAAGCAGTTCTCGTTCCACCACTAAAGTCTGCTTGGATAGAAAAGACTGGTCTGATGGGATATCTTCTAGATGGAAATAGGCACCTCGCTTCAAGGTGGGTGGAATGCGAGTTTGCAAAACCTGACCTGTTGGCGTAACCACTTCCATCCCGCTAAGGGCGGCGACAGGAGGCGGTAGAGTCGTTTCTCGTAAGGCTTTTAGCGCCACTTCCCCATGATGGGGAAGCAAAATATCATCATCATCGAGAAAGGTTATCCACTGGCTGCGGGCAGCTTTCGCCCCAATATTGCGGACTGCGGAAATTCCTTGATTTTTCTCTAGACGAATAACGCGGAGTTTGGGATGTTCGGGAAGTTGGACGGGTTCAGTAGAAGCATCATCAACGACAATAACTTCAATTTCATCCAAGGTTTGCCCCAAAGCACTTTCTACTGCACGGGGTAATAAGTGAGGGCGATTATACGTGGGAATGATGATGGTGAGGAAGAGGTGTGTCATATTTTTGGCAAAAAGGATCGTTAGACCCATGCAAAAAAAAAGCGGGTAAGATACCTACCCAACCTCTACAATCTTTAGTTTTTTTCGGAAATTTACTTCACTCTTAAGACGGAACAAAAAACTAGGATGAATCTGCTGAATTGAAGAGGGCAACTCTACACCAACTAGAAGAACCCTGGTAGGTTGGGTAGAACGAAGTGAAACCCAACACCCTTCGAGAGAATGCTGGGTCGCATCAATAGCCTTATTAAAATCGATTAAACGCTCCAAGAATTCATTGTAAGTTATGCCTGACGCGCAGACTGCACCCACAAAAATCAACGAATCTAATCAAATTCAAGAATGAGAGATGAGTTGTTGCGCTTTTAGCTTTTCTCGATAGGGCCAAGTTAGGGTTCCTAAAATGTGACGAGGTTCAACACTCATTGCCCAGATTAGATGCTTGGCAGCAGCGAATAATTGCCCCTGTTCAGAGGAGATTTGAGCGTGAGAATAGAGAAAATTAGCAAATCCTTTAGGATGAGATTCAAAGATATTTTGATGTTTAGCAATCAGTTGTTCAAAACTGGTTTGCCGAAATGCCGGGTTCCGCGAAACGCGAGGTCCTTCATGGGCTGTTAGGTGATACGTAACCTCTGGAATTCCTAATAACGAGCAAATAGGATTGAGGCGCAAATATAACTCGGTATAGACGCGGGAACGAAACGATTCATCAAAACCGCCAATGCTTAAAAAAAGCTCTCGTTCGATGAAAAGAGTTTGTTTAGAAAGAAAAGAATATTGAGGTTCAATTTCTTCTAAAAAGAAATAGGAACCGCGCGGTAAAGTGGGAGGAACGCGAGTTTGAAGGACTTCTCCTTGGTTGTTGACGACAGCAAGAGCAGAAATAGCAGCAACCGGCTTGGGAAGATGCGTTTTTTCTAGTGCATTCAGGGATGTTTCGGCAAATGTAGGTAATAATCGATCGTCATCATCTAGGTAGGAAATCCACTGTCCTTTGGCTGCTTTTGCACCCGCATTGCGAACTACTGCATTTCCTTGATTTTGCTCAAAGCGAATCACTTTGAGTTTGGGATGTTCTTCAAGTTGAGGTGGAGTTTTAGACCCATCATCAACGACAATCACTTCAATCTCTTCTATGGTTTGCTCTAAGGCACTTTTAACAGCACGGGGAAGTAAATGAGGGCGGTTGTAGGTGGGAATAATAATACTCAATCGAGGATTATTCATAATGTTAAGATTCTCTATCGAGATTTTTGAACAACATTCCAATTCCGAGCTTGGTAATAGAGACAATTACTAACCAGTCGTTCGGATTTGACGGTGAAACGGAAGGTTTTGACAATATCGTAGGAACGCACGCCGCTACGAACGTAAACATGGGAGGTATAAACCCCTGGAATTAAGCCTAAGCTCGGCATTTCAAGTTGAAGTTCAACTTTTCCGGGAGCTAGATTTAAAGGAACTTGATCGCTTGTTGAAGTTAAATAAAAGACGCGATTATTTTCGCCTGATAATGCGGTGGCAGAAATGCCTAAGTTGGCGTCTTCAATATAGTCATGTACGTCGCATTCCACGCACCAATAGGTATGCTCTCCCGTATAGGGAGTATCGAGGATATTTCCGGCGGCGTCTTTGAAATAAATGGCGCGAATATCTAAACCTAAACTTTCGCTTTTCGGCTTTTCTGGTAAAAATAAAGGCCCAATTGCGGCTTCTGTACCGCTCATGCATAAGTCTTCTTCGTACTGGCGCATGACGGCTTCGGTTTCGCCGGAAGTAATGAGTTGTCCTTTTTTCAAATAGATGGATGTATTACAAACATTGAGCAAGCTATGGGGGTTATGGGAAACCAGGACAAATGCGGTTCCTTGCTCGCGTAATTTGGCGAGTCGATGGTGACATTTCATCTTAAAACGAATGTCGCCTACGGCTAAAACTTCGTCAATTAAAAGCACGTCGGGATCGATATGAATGGCACAGGCAAAGCCTAAACGGGCTGCCATCCCGGAACTGTAGGTTTGTACGGGTGCATCGAGCGCATCGGCGATTTCAGCAAATTCGACGACATCATCAAAGCGACGTTTAATTTCGCTAGTCGGCAAGCCTAAAATAGACATATTGGCATAGATATTTTCCCGCCCGGTGAGAATGGGATTAAAGCCAGCACCGAGGGCAATTAAGGGAGCCACTCTGCCTTTAACTTGGATGATTCCGGTGTCGGGGTGAATTAAGCCGCTAATAATTCTCAGCAGGGTACTTTTACCCGCCCCGTTGGAACCCACTAGCCCTAAAGCTTCGCCTCTACGCAATTGAAAGTTGACATCTCTGAGCGCCCAAAATTCTCTTTTGCGTAAGCGATCGCTCTGACGATCTCCCCCAGAAATTTCTGTTACAATATCCTGCAACCCGTAGAATAAGGAGCGCTTTAAGTCGCGGCAAAATTTCTTAGAAACATCTTTTACAGAAACGACAATATCGGAATCGTTGGTTTCAAAAACAGGTTGCTGTTCGCTTTTATTGACTGTTATCATAAATTGCTTACTCTTGTCTCCCAAGCGGCTATTTCACACCATTTACAGATTAATCTTAGTCATTTTTGACTGAGCTTTTCTGTTTTATACTGTAGCATTTTGTACTTGCTTTTTCCTTAATCTTCCGGGACTTCTGCGAGAGAAGATTGACTCCAATTAGATTCTAATAAGCTTTGAGGAACCCAATTGCCTTTTTGTTCCTTTAGCCACATTTTGAATCGCGTGGTGTAGTAAGAGGTCATTTCGGCGCGGCGAATTCCCAAGGTTTTCTGAATTAAACGATAGCTCAGTTTGCGATCGCGCGCTCTAAAGGGGGGATAAAGCCTTAAGGTTTCTTCTAGCGATTTCTGGTGACGCAAGTATTTAGCGTGCGGTAATTGGTGAGGAAATTCGCTGTAAAGATATTCTCGCCCCATATCATAATAGGCTTTCGCTAAGGCTCGGCGATAGCGCCAGGAAAGCTTGCCCGATTCTTTTAGGCGATTTTCGGCTTTTTTCATTACCGCACAATGGTTGTTTAACCAGCGTCCTTTTGATTTAGAAGAAACTGTAACATTCCCATATCGGCGATAGAGAGAATGACAACCTGGACTATAGGCAAATTGCGCGTCAGCAAAAGCAGTTGCAAATAAGAAATCTCGATCTTGAGCAGCTTCTAAATCTTCATCCCAGCCGCCACTACGTTCGACAATTTCTCTAGTAAAGAGCGTGCAAATGATGGGCGTCCAACGGTCATTTGAAAGGAGAGTTTCTAGAAAATCGCTCTTGGGGCCGCAGACTTGAATTTTACCCCATTCAATTTCTCCATCGGGCTGATG
This sequence comes from Desertifilum tharense IPPAS B-1220, assembly GCF_001746915.1. Lineage (NCBI taxonomy): Bacteria > Bacillati > Cyanobacteriota > Cyanophyceae > Desertifilales > Desertifilaceae > Desertifilum > Desertifilum tharense. Next base: position 51,693 of record NZ_MJGC01000064.1, on the reverse strand, counting down.
AAACTGGTAGCGCCAGTCGCTATAGGCGACATCAGCTTGCGTTTCTTCTAAACAGCGAACCTGCTGTTCTATTTTCTGAGGCAGTAAGGTATCATCGGCATCTAAAAATTGGATATAATCGCCTTGGGATAAGGCAAAACCGCGATTGCGAGCGTAATTTCCACCGCGATTTTGTCCCGTTTCCCAGCGAATGCGATCGCCATATTTTTTAATGACTTCCAAACTGCGATCGCTCGAACCATCATCAACAACAATCACCTCAATATTCGAGTAAGTTTGATTCAAGCAACTTTCAATAGCTGCACCTATCCATTTTTGAGCGTTATAGCAGGGAATAACGATTGAAACTAGCTTAGACATCATTAACTTAACCTCTACGTTGTTCTGAACCTTTCTAGTTAACCTCCCCCTAACCCAAACCTTTTAACTGATTGAAAACCCAAGCTTGACGCTTAGGAACTCATGCGTTCAATAACAAATGGCATTGCTAACCGAAACGCCAACCAAGTTAAAAACAAACCGATTAACGTTAAAGCACTCACCACCCAAAAGCTTACGGGGTCGGAAAGGGTTTCTGCCGTTGCTAATTCTCGCGTTGTCACCAACAAAGGCGTTACAGGATTAAGCCTCACCAACGTTCCAAATAAGCCACCGCTAGGAACTGGATAAATGACAGGCGTGATAAACAACCAAAACCCCGTTAAAATTGTGATTCCCTTGGAAACATCCTTATACAGCGCCCCCAAAGGAGCCAACAACACGCCGAATAAAGTGCCTAACAAAATCAAGTGAATAAGCGCAACGGGTGCAATCAGAATCGTCCAACTGATGGGCACTCGAAACCAGATAAATAAGCCAACAATTAAAATCAGCTTGATCGAAAAATTAAATAAAACTTCTCCCAACTTGGCTAAAATAATCGCCTCCCTGGGAAAATTCACCCGCGACAGCATCGGTTTAGCTTCCGTCACTGCTAACACCGGCCCATTTAAAGCCTCAACAAAGGTTTGCCAGAGGGCCGTACTAAACATCACATAGGCGGGATAGGGAATATCTGTTTCCCCCACATTAATCACATTGGCTTCTCCGGCTAAGGTGAAACCCGCAGCCATGACAATTGGGGGTAAAAATGCCCAAGCCACCCCAAAAAAGGATTGACGATATTGAGCGCTAATATCGCGAACCATCAGCCGCCAAGCGAGTTCTCGCGAAGCCAACAAATCCCGCCACATCTGCCGAAAAAGAAACAAAGGGCTTCTCATCCGACTGCGGGGCGTATAAATAACCTCCTGGGGCATAATGTTGTAATTCCTTGGCATTAATGTGAATAATGGGCGATTAAGCGACAGTGGCAGTGGTTTTTTCCGCTGCTGGAGATTGGGGCAACTTTTGTGGGGCGGGTTGTTTGGCCAGTTGCTTGGCGTAGCGGTCGGTTAAAAAGCGATTGAAGGGCGCTTCAAACCGCATCAATAAATCTTCTAAACGTCCGCTGGGTCGTCTCATCACCCATTCCACAAAGGGGCGAACAATGGAATCGCGACGCCGCCACCCTAAACCTTTGTATTTGGTTTGGAAATAACCATCCTCTGCAAGGCCCCACTTCTCGCGCATCCGTTCTAGGCTTTGCAGCGTCCAGGCGTTACTCCAGCGCAGCATATAGTAGTGAAAATCGCTGGCTTCTAACGGCGGGCCGGGGACATACGTCACCAGCGAGTCGGGTTCAAAGTAAATGCTACCTCCCGCTTCGGCTACTGTCATGCAGAAATCGAGGTGTTCTTTGGTATTCACCATTTCCTCATCGAGGAAGCCGATTTTTTGGAAGAGTTCGGTACGGACTAAGACGCAATGGAATTCCGCTAACTCGGTTTGGTGGCGTTGCAATTGCGGGCGAACATCGGCGACGCGCTGACCCTGTTTGTACATTTTTTCCCGCATCCGGCGACGCCCCGTTTTATCGACGATCACGCGCGACTCGCCGCCCGCGAAGTGGACAATTTCATGCAGGGGCAAGTATTGACACATTAACGGGCCAACAACGCTGGCGTTTGTCTGTTCTGCACAGTCTACCAGGGCTTCTAACCAGCCCGGACTGACAATTACGTCGTTATCGACAAAAACGAGGTAACGGGTTTTAACTTCGCTTAACCCAATGTTGCGGGCGCGGTTGGGGGAGAGGTAGTAGGAGGTGCGAATCAGTTGGAAGCCTTTTTCCTGGGCTTTTTCTTGCAGATAGCGCTGGACTTTGGGGGGAGAGTTGCCATCGACGTAAACCAGGTTAAAGGGGAGGGTGGTATGTTCGTAAATACTCTCTAAGGATTCGCGGGCGCAACTAAAGCGTTCGCGGGGAACCACCACAAGGGTTACAAGAGGTTGAGTCATATTAGGTCACTCCGTTTGTGAGTTCGGGGGAGTTAACGGCTTGCCGTGGAAATTAAGTCGCGGACAAGCGCCGGGTTCTGGGGCTGGATCAGGCTTTGGTAAAGTTCTACTAACTCATCGTTGAGTTGGTTCATGTCGTAGTGTTGTTCGACATAGCGCCGTCCTGCTTGACCCATTGCGGGCCAGTTTTGCGGATGGTCGATGAGTTGTTGAAGTTTGAGGGCGATCGCATCAGCATCGCGTTCGGGGACTAAGTAACCCGATACGCCCTCTTCAATCAGTTCTGGGATACCCCCGTGGTAGGTGCCAATCACGGGTAAACCCATCGCCATCGCTTCTTTGAGAGTGTTGACGGGTGCATCCTGGTTGCCGTCGGCGGCCGTGACGCTAGGGGCTACAAAGATGTGCGATCGATCTAAAATTTCGATCAGTTCTTGTTGCTGCCGCCAACCCAGGAGTTTCACGCTGTCTGTCACGCCTAAGTCTTGGATCAGTTGTTCAAAGGATTCCCGCAGATACCCATCGCCAATAATATTGAATTCAAGATTGGGATAGGTTTTAGTAAGTTGGGCAACGGCCCGAATGGCATATTCAATGCCTTTTTTCTCGATTAAGCGGCCCGTGGTTGCAATGCGGATGCGTCCATCTTCCGGGAAATGGCGCGGTTTGAAGGTAAAACGGCTGCAATTAATCCCCGATCCGTGAACGACAATTTTCTCCGGTTCGCACCCCAGGCTAATGACGCGCCGCCGAAAGAAGTTGCAGTTGGTTAAAAAGAAGTCTGCATACTCGAACAGTTCGCGATAAACTTCTTCCCCTTTTTCTTTGACGTACCAGCTAATGTCATAGCCGCGAAAGGCAGATACAAATTTACCCTGAACTGCGCCAATTTGATGTGCGCCTAAGACTTGTAGCGCATACGTGCCAAACTGACAGTGGACGATATCGTAAGGCTGACTTTGCAGAAAGGGGATGGTTGTGTAAAGCGTTCTCAAGGAAGCGGCCCGCTTGCCATATTGAAAAAAATTGAGCGCTTTTAGACACAGTTTCGGGTCTTTCGATCCGTGACGGACGAGTAGACCGAAGGCTTTTAGGGTTCGCCAAATATAGTTATCGGGAACTTGCGGCGCATAGAAGGCGCGATCGAGTAAATGGTACTTTTCGACATCGGGATGAACCTTTTCTTCGCCAGAAAATCCTTCAAGGGCATAGATATCTACGTCATGACCTCGGTCAATTAAGCCGATAATCTGATTCAGGATAAATGCCTCTGAAAGGACGGGAAACCGCCCGACAACAAAAGCTATTCTCATCGTAACCTTCTCACCTCTTTAGGGGGCTGATAACAGACCGAGCAGTTCCCTCGATTCGAGATCGATGAAACGCGCTGGCTGTGAATCGCTGTAAATTTACGTTCGAGAACGCTCTCGTCTTCGGTCTAATTTACCGAGCGAGTTTTGAGTCCTAGATCCTCCCTAGGGAAGAATTACGAAATTTTAAGCTCGATCTAGTCAATTTCCTCAGTCTGATATGAAGAAAGAATCGGGTTCCTGATAAGACTTAGAGGCTGGAAAACTGGAATTTATTTCTCAATTGAAAATTCCTCAAACCCTGACATGATGGTCGCTTGCGGTGTTTGGCGTTGTCTAAGGAGAGCGATCGCGCTGTATTGCGCTTAACCGAAAGATTAAAGTTTTGGCGATCGCATTATCAAGTTTTTGTAAAGACGATCGAGGGAGAAATGAATTCTCCCCGGTGAAAATACGGAAACAATCGTTCCTAGGCGCTAAAATATTTCGCGGCAGGATGATAGGCTACGATCGCGGTTGTGGACTGTTCGGGGTAGATTTGTTCGCTTTCATCCATGTACAAATTAATCCGTTCGGCCCCTAATAGCGCCAACTGCTGATATTGATCCTGAATATTCGGACAAGCCGGATAACCGAAGCTATAGCGCGAACCTTGGTAACGTTGCGCCAGGATATCGCGGATATTATCGGGATCGGCTGCTAACCCCAACTCGCGGCGAATTCTGGCATGAGTCCACTCTGCAACCGCCTCCGCCACCTGTACCGCCAACCCGTGGAAGTAGAGATAATCAGTATATTGATTGGCTTCAAACAGTTGTTTAGCAAACTCCGTGGCAATATTCCCCACCGTCACCGCCTGCATGGGGAAGACATCCACAATACCCGATTCTTGGGTAGCAAAGAAGTCTGCAATACACAGGCGTCGCATCGACTTCTGGCGGGGAAACTTCCAGGTTATCGCCCGATTTAAGGTTTCAGGATAGGCTTGGGGATCGTATAAATGTAAGGAATTCCCCTCTGCTTGACAAGGGAAATAACCATAGACCACTTGGGGATGCAAGAGATTTTCAGCAACCACCCGCTGTTTCCAATCTTCTAAAATCGGATAAACCTTTTCTTGCAAGAAACTATCGTATTCTTCGCGGCTTTGATCCTTGGGTTTGCGGAATTGCCATTGTCCAGCAATTAAAGCTTGTAAGTCTAAATACCCAAAGACCTCTGCTAAAGGAATGTCTTCCGGTTGTAAGACTTGCGTTCCCCAGAAAGGCGGAGTCGGCCGTTCAATCTCTAAACTGACGGCTTCCGAACGTTGCGTATCTTCAACCTCTGGTTCTGCGGGTTCTGCGTTCTGTGGAGTCGGTTGAGTTTCTTCCTTAACTCCAACAGCAGGTTTAAACCCATTTCCCGTTTCATCTAAAAAGCCTTGTCCATCATCCCACTTGCCTGCGGCTTTGGCTGGCATTAACTTATCCATGAAATGCAAGTCAGCAAAGGCATCTTTACCGTAAATCACCTGTCCCTTGTAGGTGTTTTGGCAATCTTCATGGACGAATTTGGGGGTTAACGCCGCGCCGCCTAAAATCACGGGAACGGCGATCCCGCGTTGGTTGAAGACTTCTAGGTTCTCCTTCATGAAGGCGGTAGACTTCACCAACAGGCCACTCATGGCGATACAGTCGGCTTGGTGTTGTTCGTAGGCTTCAATAATGTTATCAACGGGTTGTTTAATCCCAAGGTTGACGACTTTATAGCCGTTATTGGAAAGGATGATATCAACGAGATTTTTCCCGATATCGTGGACATCGCCTTTAACCGTGGCAATCACAACCGTTCCTTTAGAATTATTCCCCGATTCTTGCTTTTCCATGAACGGTTCGAGATACGCAACCGCCGATTTCATGGTTTCAGCCGATTGGAGAACGAAGGGAAGTTGCATTTGGCCCGAACCAAACAACTCGCCAACCACTTTCATCCCATCGAGTAAGAAAGTATTGATAATTTCTAGGGGAGGATATTGTTCTAAGGCTTTTTTGAGTTGGTCTTCAAGGCCAATGCGTTCGCCGTCGATAATATGCTGTTTGAGGCGTTCTTCTACCGGGAGATTTTCATCAATTCCGGCTTCCCGTTTGGCAGTTTTGCCTTCAAAGAGTGTGGTTAACTTGGCGAGGGGGTCATGAATGCAAACCCCATTGGCATCATATTCCCGTTGGTCGTAAATTAACTGGCGACAAACTTCTTGATGTTCGGGTTCAATCTTGGCGACGGGTAAGATTTTACTGGCGCTAACGATGGCGCTATCTAACCCCACCGCCATCGCTTCATGGAGGAACATGGAGTTGAGGGTAATTCTGGCGGCGGGGTTTAAACCAAAAGAAATATTGGAAACGCCGAGGAGGATATGACAGCCGGGGAGATTTTCTCGAATGCGGCGAATGGCTTCAATGGTGGCTTTCCCGTTTTCTCGATCTTCCTCAATCCCAGTGGAAATGGGAAGGGCGAGGGGGTCAAAGAAGATTTCATGACCGGGGATACCATATTCTACCGCTTGGCGATAGGCGCGTTGGGCGATCGCAAACTTCCGATCGGCCGTTCGCGCCATCCCCTCTTCGTCAATGGTTCCGACGACCACCGCCGCGCCATACTTCTTCGCGAGTTCCAACACCTTGAGAAAGCGCGGTTCGCCGTCTTCGTAGTTGGTGGAGTTGAGGATGCATTTCCCCCCGGCGACCTTTAAACCCGCCTCCATTTTTTCCCATTCGGTGGAGTCTAGCATCAGGGGTAAGGTTACGTTCGTCACCAGGCGGGAGACGAGTTCGTGCATATCTTTGACGCCATCGCGTCCCACATAGTCCACGTTGACATCTAGAACATGGGCCCCTTCGCGGACTTGCGCTTTCGCCAAGGAGACAAGGCCATCCCAGTCTTCGGCGTTTAGCATATCCCGGCATTTTTTCGATCCGCTGGCGTTGAGGCGTTCGCCAACGATTAGGAAGGAATTATCTTGGGTGTAGGGTTGGGAACTGTAAATTGAGGCGGCTGAAGGTTCGTGTTCCGGCTGGCGTTGTTTGGGATGCAGAGTTTGGGAAATTTCCGCCAGTTGCTGGATATGTTCGGGACGGGTTCCGCAGCAACCGCCAATCACTTGAACTCCCCAGTCTTCCACAAACCGATGCAAGGCCATGCGGAGTTCCATCGGTGTCAGCTTGTAATGCGCGTGTCCGCCGATATTTTCCGGTAAACCCGCGTTGGGGATACAGGAGACGACAAAGGGGGAATGTTCGCACAAATATTTAATATGTTCGGCCATCCGGTCGGGCCCGGTGGCGCAGTTGAGGCCGAGGATATCAATTTTATAGGGTTCGAGGATGGTTAAGGCGGCGCTAATTTCGGAACCCACCAGCATGGTCCCCTGAACTTCCATTGTCACCGATACCATGATCGGACGGCGATCGCCTTTTCTTTGCAACACTTCCTCAACGCCATTCAAGGCTGCTTTAATTTGCAGCACATCTTGGCAAGTTTCAATAATAAATAAATCGACTCCGCCGTCATACAAGCCTTCTGCTTGTTCGGCGAAGTTGGCTTGCATCGTGTCAAAATCGATATGTCCCAGGGTGGGAAGTTTAGTCGTCGGCCCGATGGAACCTGCAACGAAGCGGGGTTTCTCTGGGGTAGAAAATTCCACCGCAACCCGTTTCGCCAGTTCGGCCGCTTTTTTATTCAGGTCGTAAGCCTTATCCCCCAGGTCATATTCGGCTAAGACTAAGGCGGTTGCACCAAAGGTATCGGTTTCAATCACATCTGCACCCGCCGCCAAAAAGTCGCGATGGACTTTCTCAATGGCTTCGGGTTTGGTGTAAATCAGATATTCGTTACAGCCTTCATACTGCGGCCCGCCAAAGTCTTCTGCTGTAAGGTTTTGGGTTTGGATGTTGGTTCCCATTGCGCCGTCAAAAACGATGACAGGACGTTCGGGACTGTGGAGGCGTTGCAGAAAAGGACTGTTCATAAACGGCTGACCGATCGAGATATGATGAAGTCTTTAGTTCTTTAGCTTAGTCCATTTTTTCCCTCTCCAGAGCGAAGATTAGGCGGTTTGGGTAGCAGTTTCTAGTAAGTGTTGGAAGTGAACCACATCCTGGCGCGGATCGGCGTAGGTGACTTTGAGTTCAATGCGATCGCCGGGTTGAACGGGGTTGTTAAAGCGCATCGCCATTTCTAGGCCCAATTCTTCTAATAAAACCAGCGCCAGATTCTCATGTTCGCGCAACCAACGCAACACTAACCCCTGCCACACTTCATCAGAATGGCGGCGCAGGAATTCTAACCCCCAGTAGCGGTTGGTTTGGCGTTCGACTAACACCGCCTCTTGGGTGGTGGAAGTGACACTCATCATCAGTTCTTGAAGCTGTTCTCCAGTAAAGGGGAGTGGGTCGCCCCGCAGATGCGCTTTTAGCTGAAAATGGGCAAGTAGGTCGGTGTAGCGGCGGATGGGGGAGGTGACTTGGGTATAGCCTTCTAAGGCTAAACTCGCGTGACGCGCCGGGGTAATGCTCATTTCGCTTTTGGGCATACAGCGCCGGATCGCACAAGCGCGGACGGGGCCGGCTTGCAGTTGCATCAGTTCTTCTTCGGGGGGAAGTTCGGGTTGGGGTTGGGTGCGGAAGGGAACCGGGACGTTGTTGACTTGGGAATAGCGGGCGGCGACTTCCCCGGCTAAGATCATCATTTCTGCGACCAATTGCCGCGCCTGGGAGTCGGTTAAAACGGCGATCGTGATCTCGTCCTCGTACACCTTAATCGAAGCCTCTGGCATGGAAATGCTGATGGCTCCTTGGGAACGCCGCCATTGTTTGCGGAGTTGGGCGCTAGCGGCGATCGCCATAATTTCGGCTTCTCCGGGGACGCCTAATTCTAAGATTTCGTCTACGTCGTCGTAGGTGAGGCGGTAGGTGGGTTTAATTAAGCTGGCGTGGAGGGTATAGTCGGCGATCGCGCCTGCTGCATCTAAGGTGACGCCAAAGCTGAGGGCGCAGCAAGTTTTACCCTGTTTTAAACTCATCGGCCCGGTGGCTAAGTCCGAGGGGAACATGGAGATCATCCCTGTCGGTAAATAGACGGTGGTTCCCCGGCGTCGCGCTTCGAGGTCGAGTTCGTCTCCTGGGGATAGCCAGCGCGTGGGGTCGGCGATGTGTATCCACAGCCGTTGCTGACCATCCGGTAAGGTTTCGAGACTCAAACCGTCGTCAATTTCTTGGGTACTCTCATCGTCAATGGTGTAAACCTTGAGATGAGTTAGATCCAAGCGATGGGTGTCCGGATCGATCGGGGGAGAGATTAAGCAGGCTTGGGCCACTTCCAGCACCTTATGAGAGAACTGAGTTGGAATTTGACTCCGCCGCAGGAACAGGTTTTCATGGGGCGTCCACAATTGCAACTCAATTAGTAAATCCATTGCGGCTTGAGGCGTGTTGGGCCGTCCTAGCGCACTCAAGATTTCTAGGGCAGGAGTGCGGTGGGTGGCTTCTTCACCAAAAACAGCATAGCGCTCTAAAGCATCTAAGCGAGCGCGATCGCTATTCGTCCACTCTACCTTTTCTCCCGCTAAGGCGCATTGTATCCGGGAGAACAATTCTTGAGATTCTTGTTGCTTGAGGCGAGCAACTTCTTGCTGGTGCTTAAGTTCTGCAACTAGGGTGACGCTACGCGGTTCGTAGGCTTCGCCTTTTTGTTTAAAGTAAATTTTATCGTCAAACAGCAAGCAGTGGGCGGCGTAGGCGAGGGGCGGGCTGGTGTCGGAAAATAACAGTTGGGCCATCGCTGCTGGATCGACGGTTTCCCCATCTTCAACCAGGAGTTCCCAGGCAACTTCTAGGCTAGAGGGGTCTAAATAATTTTCAACTTCTTTTAAGAAACGTGGAATTTCAGTCGGTTTATACGTTTGTCCTTGAACTTCATAGGTGACTTGGCGCGGATGGATCGTATGAGATTGACCGCGTTCGTCAACTACGATCCAGTTCTTTTTACCTTCCGGACGATCGACTACAGCAAGACGGCGATCGCCATGTAACCGAAATTCAACTAGCGTTCCTTTATCCACGGGCTGATTATTCGAGGTGAGATTTTGGAGTTGAAGGCGGGAGTTTAAGTCTTGACCTTATTGTATGAGGTGAAGGCTTTAGCCTCCCACCCAATGGTACTAAAATGTTCAATCCAAAATCTCTTTGCCTCTTATCCCTCTTTGTTGACAAACGGTAACAGCGCTAAGATCCGGGCGCGTTTGATCGCCAGGGTCAAATCTCTTTGCTGTTTGGCGGTGAGTCCGGTGATCCGCCGGGGCAGAATTTTACCCCGTTCGGTGACAAATTTCCGCAGCAAGTCAACGTCTTTGTAATCAATAGCGTCACCCGGTTTAATCGGAGAAACGCGGCGACGGTAATAAGCAGTCATAGTGATAGTAATCCGCGATGGGTGTGGTCAGATTGGGGTAAATAGGTTGTCCTTTGGGTTTAAGCTGAGGGACACTCAGCAAGGACAGCAGTTCACCTCGCTTAGAGGCTTATTTGGTTTCTTTGTGAACCGTATGCTTGTTGCAATGGGTGCAGAACTTGTTCAATTCTAGTCTTGCCGTGGTGTTGCGGCGGTTCTTCGTCGTGGTGTATCGGGAAACTCCGGGCGATCGCTTATCGGGGTTTGTCCGACACTCCGTACATTCCAGCGTCACAATGATGCGAACGCCTTTATTCTTAGCCATATGTCTACACGCTCAACAATTTTTAGACAGCTATTCAACACAAACCTTCATTTTCGCATACGCATATTGATTTGATCAAGCAATAGCTTGACTTTCAGGTCGAGGGAATAACCGCGCCGCGATTGTAAGAGAATAGTGGAAGCAATGCGATCGTGAAACGCCTCGCGCACATCCAAGTCAGCGAACGCAAAACCGCAATCCACCGCTAAAGGGATCATTAACAAAATCGCCCAAGCGCTAGTCGGACTCAGGGAGACAAACCCAGTCCAAGCCAGCATCGCCTCTATCCCCAAAAGTCCCTCCCGCTTCGCCAAGTCGGTGAGTAAGGGAATTTTGATCGACCGCGCATCCACTAGCTTAATGTCCAAAGCATAGCGCCCGACACTCTGCCCGCGATTGGTCGCCACATAAAAAACGCGCATCCCAAACCACAGCAGCAAAAACAATATCCTCGACATCCCCCCACTGACGATGGAACTCGCAATTCCCACCAGGAAGAAGTCAATCGCAAATGCAGCAACGCGCCGCCCTAAAGGAACCCTTGGTAAACGAGAATATTTAAGTTCAGGTTGCATGGAAGCTCGAACCAACTACCCCCCTCGATTTTAAGCGCTCTTGCCCCTATAGTGCGCCTAGCCCAGGTCAGAATTCCTCTCTCTTCTATTCCTCACCCACCTCGCAGCGCCAAATGTCAATCAGTCCACCGCGACATCCAGCCGCTAAAGTTAAACCATCTGAACTAAATGCAATAGATAAAACTGCTCTCTCACAAGTCAGTGTCCGAAGTAGCTCTCCTGTATCTACTCGCCAAAGTTTAATCGTATTATCTACTGAACCACTGGCTAAAATCTGACCATTTGGGCTAAAGCTAACTGACGAAACAATATCTTTATGATCTGTAAAAGTACAAAACTCTTTTTTTGTTCTGACATTCCACAATTTAACTCTACAATCGGCACTTCCTGTTGCCAATAAATGACCATCAGGACTAAAGGCAACAGAACGTACAGCATCATGATGACCACAAAGGGTATAAGCTTGTTTTGGGTTGTTTAACTCTAATAATTTAGCGTTTCCATTCTTATTGCCACCTGCTATTATTTGTCCATCGGGACTAAAAGCAACAGAAAAGAATTTCCAGTTGCCACCTGCTATTATTGGTTCATCGGGACTAAAGGCAACAGAAAATAATTTCAAGAATGTCGAGGTACCAGAGTATGGAGTGCCAGAGTATGGGGTGCCAAAAGTGTAAATTTCTTCCCCAGTTTCAACTCTCCAAATTTTAATGGTATTGTCACTACTGCCACTGGCGAGTAATTTTCCGTCTGGACTAAATACGAGTGAAAACACTGTATTAATATGACCTCTCAAGGTTCTAAAAATCTGCTCCGTTTCTAAGTTTATTAATTCAATACAGTTGTCTTGACCGTCAATAGCTATTAGTTTACTATCTGAACTGATAGCTATTGAAAACAAATCTGAATCTAGACTTGATCGTAAAACCTTCCTTTCTTTGGTATAAGTATCCCATAAAATGATAGTACCTTTAGCTGTATATTTTCTTTTTGGATGTCGATAGTAATCAATGACATCACCACTCAGAAATGTATTAGTTTTTGGAATAAATGTAATAGTGCGAATGAATACCTTTAACTTCTCAAAAGTATGGATTTTCTTGAATTTTTCAGTGTAGTTAATCGGATTTTCTAGAAAACGAGAGATTAGATTGTCTTTCTCCTGCTGATAATTATATGATTGCTGTTTCTGAAGTTCTTTCAGAGTTTCTAAATAAGGTTGAATTATTTCTTCTGCCAAACCTTCTCCTACAAGTTCATCGCTTAAACTAAATAACTTAGGTTCATAGTGAGGATCGAGTTGCAAATAATAAGAGTCTGCCCAAAAAGTGGCTAACAGATTGTGTATGCTAACAATTAACTTTCTGATTATCCGAAAAGACTGGGTTTCAGACTTTCCAGCTTCCAATAATAACTCATAGGCTTCTTCCCAATTCCACGACTTAGTAGAAAATACGGTTGCTTCCTTGTTTCCCACTCCCCAAAAACCAATCCGAAATGTTACTGCATAATCGCTGATATCGCTGTATAGGATAATGGTTGGAACGGGAGATAAAATTCGCTGCAAACGTTCTACATCAATATCGGCAATCGGCTGGTTAAAGTAATCGCTGTAAAACTTAACCGGAGATAAACTATCTTGTGGGGAATAATGCTCATTAAGGAACGCGCCAACACTCCGCATCTCGGTTCTAAGATTATTCCGAAAAGAAGCCGGGCAATCTTCGCTAATCTCAGGAGGCGATAGTAAAATTAACAGGCGATGCTGTTGCTGTAATAAAATCTGTTCCGTTTCCTGGCGGCTGAGTTTAGAAAACCAGGTATCCTTATCCCAAAGCGTCTGAATTTCCGTCAGCTTAACTTCAATCTCCTTCGCCTGTAACTCCCGCATCAACTCCCGCTGTAAAGCACTGAGTTCCCGTCTATCCTTGAGTTCCTGTTCCTTCAACTCATTGGCGCGTTCCAATTGTGCGGCGTTTAACTGCATCAACTCCCGTTCTCGGATATCCTTAGCTCTCACATACTCCAGCAAAGCACCCTGATAGCGTTCATCCTCCTTGACTCGATACGTCAGCGCAGAGGTATCTTGGGAGTCAAAGAACGCATTTTTTAAAAACTTACCTGCTTTATAAGCCAGGGGTGCGAGTAAGGCGGTGACAGGTTTGGCGATCGCAGCAATTAATGAGAACATAGACCGAAGAATACAATAAGGGATAATACTGACTCGAAAGTAACCTAACTCAAGGCAATTTGGCGATTGACCCTTGCAGAGAATAGGGGAAGTCAAACGCTAAACAGAGGTTAAATACCTCAAAAAGTCTTGAAGTTCGTCGCAAGTGAGTTCGCTGCGCGATCGCTTTCCGTAGTATTCTTGCAAATACTGCCTTCCCTGCTCGATACTCCAGCCTAAACGCTGCATTTCTACTAAAATACGATCCGAGTCGGAAAGTTCAATCACCCCTGCAATTAGCTTCCAACAGGGTGGTTCCCCTTCCCAATCTTCCGAAGGTCGAAACGGCATACTTAAACTAACCGTGATTAGACAGGGATTTTGGGGACGATAACCCGAAGCCAACTTTTCTATAAAAACCGGATCGGTAATAGAAGCTTTTGTCAAGCATTTCCCAGAACTTGTTACAAAACTTCCCTTCCACTTTGACCCATATCTCTCGATTTTCAGTTCGGGAGTATAAACCAGTTGTAGCGTCTGTCTTTCCCGAAAAGGCAAATATTGTAATTCCGCCACCTCTACATATCTGGCAGAATTATGCAAAATCTCGATATCATCCTGACAATATTGTAAAACCGCTGTTGGGGCAACGCTTTTGACTCGCCGCCAGCATCCATCGGAAATTAGCACATTCTCGCAGGAAAACCCATAATCTGAGTCGCTTTCCCCCAAGGGAATGTCAATAATATCCAGTAAAGCGGGTTCAATTCCCTGAATGAGACGGATATGCTGAGGAACCCGTCCGTCAGGATACTCTGAACAAACAGGACGCACCCACTCACCTGTTTCTAGATTAATACCTGCGATGCACCTTTCTTGGTATTTCCAAGAATTCGCCAGACAAATGATTTTCACCATCGCCTTTGAAGCCTTACAAATGATTCACCTTTAGGTTTCCCCACTTTTGGTGCAAATACTCAGCCACCAGCCGCCGATGACAAAAATGCGGTTTCGCCTCGCTACACAGCAAGCATCCCCCATCCAACTGTTCCGGGGTGAGAGTGTCTTCTATTTGGCGTTCCGCCATTAATTGGAGAAACTTTTTCTCGTAGGTTTCCCAATCCCCTTTCTGCTTCTTATACTCATCTAAAATAGTTTGGGTGGGTGCCAAATCTAAAACGTGAGAATAGGAAATCCCCCCAATTTTCTCTAAAAAATAGGCTAAATCGTTTTTCTTGGCAAAACCCGCTAGCTGAGAAACATTATTTAACCGAGTATCAATGACTCGCTTCACCCCGGCGTTACTCAAGGTTTCAAAAAACTGTTTGGCGCTTTTTTGGGTAAAACCAATTGTAAAAATTTGAATCGATTTACTCATTGTGACTTTGGCTTTTCTCTACATATGCAATTTGTTCGCCTTGTTTTTGATAAGCCTCTTGCAGCAACTCCTCTCTAGAACGCTGTTTAAGGGGAATGTTCGACGGTTCTTCCAGGCTAAACAAGCTTAACTGAAGGGGTTTTGAGGCTTCAAAACTTTCTAAGCCGTGGAGTTTAAGCAAGCGACTTTCGAGTTGTTCGTGGCTTTCTAAACTCCCATCTTTAAGAATATGTTGGATGGGTAAATTCAAGGAACGGAGGTGAGGACAAACTAAAATCGCGCGATGACAAGTAATCGGGTCTTTTTCCGCACACATTAAAGCAATTTTATACCGTTCTGCTCCTTTGAGTAGGCGTTGAATCCCTTGAGCAAATAATTCAGTTGCAGCGATTTTCTCGTATAATGCCTTACCTTCAATATAGCATTCTGGATCGCTCGGTCTAGCGCCCAATTCCTGACCGAGGAATACATACTGAATTCCAGCAGTTTGCAAGCTGCTTTTGAGGGAAGCTTGGTTAAAGTGGGGGAGATAGCGGCTATAGGGGTGCGATCGCACATCAGCCAACGCTGCGATATCATGTTGTTTGAGCAACCCAATCAGCGTTTCTATGCTGTGGTTAGAATGTCCGATGGTGTAGAGTTCCATAATTCAAGTCTCACCCCAATGGTCGTTCAATCCTAGCACTCCTTGAAAGTACCCTCTCACCGCCAGAATTGAATTTTGCCATCGTGACATCCGACGGCTAAGGTTAACCCATCTGCACTAAAGGCGACAGCAGCCACCGTATCAGTACATTCATTGAACGTTAAATGCGCTTCTGAAGTTGCAACGTTCCAGAGTCTCACCTGGCTATCTTTCCCCCCACTGGCTAAAATCTGACCATCAGGACTAAAATTCACCGATACCACCGCATCCGCATGACCTTTGAGGGTGGCGATTTCCTCGCCTGTACTGATATCCCAAAGCTTAACCGTTTGATCCCAACTGCCGCTAGCGAGTCGGGTTCCATCTGGACTAAACGAGAGCGATCGCACATAATCATCATGACCCAATAAATGGCGAATCACCCGGCCATTCTTCGCATTCCACAGCACAATCGTTTTTCTTCTCCCCCCACCTGCAATCACTTCCCCATCAGGACTAAACGCTACAGCCAAAATCATCGAGTCAGCCTCTCGTAAAGTCGCCATTGCTTGTCCGGTTTCCACATCCCAAATTTTGACCGTCTTATCCAAACTCCCGCTAACTAGCCGCTTCCCATCCGGACTAAACGCCACTGAACGCAGTTCGTGAGTATGTCCTTTCAATATTCTGATAACTTGTTGAGTCTGGAGGTGAATCAGGTCAATCGTTTTATTCTTTCTCGCCGCCGCCATCACCTGAAAATCGGGACTGATAGCAACTGCAAAAATTCCCGCTTTTTGAAATTGCCAATAACCCAACCTTTCCCCGGTTAACCCATTCCATAACGTTATCCCTCCCTGAAGACTACCCGCGTATAGCCTTCCCTCTGGTGCAAATGCAATCCCCAGAATAGCGTCTCTATCTTCCAAAGACTGTAAGGTCTGAAAAAACCGCAGTTTTGGGACAACTAAAACTTCTTGTTGTAAGGTTATTTTTCTATAATTCTGGATGTGCTGCTGTTCTCGTTCTAATTGCTGTTGTTGCAGTTTAGCCAAATTCTCAATATAGGGTTGAATCCACTCCTCCGCTACCCCTCTGTCTGCAAACTCCTGCTTCAACTTTACCAATCGAGGCTGATAGCCAGAGTCAATTGTCAGAAAATAAGCATCCATCCAAAACGCGGCTAAAAGCTGGTGAATGCTAACAATCAGTTGACGAATAAACCGGAGAGATTCAACCTCAGTATATCCAGACTCTAATAAAGATTGATAAGTTTTCTCCCAATTCCAAGGTTGAGTCGCAAATAAAGCTACATTGCGATTCCCCAATCCCCAAATCCCCGCACGGAACGTCGCCGTATAATCATTAATATCGCAGTAAAGAACAATCGTAGGAATGGGGGACAGAATTCGATGCAATCGTTCGATATCAATATCTGAAACAGGTTTTTGAAAATAATCGCCATAAAATTTTATGCTATAAACTTCATCATTAAACGAATAATGTCCCCCGATAAAGCTGCCAACATTTCGCAATTCGCTTTTTAAGTTATTCCGAAAAGAAGCCGGACAATCTGCACTCATTTCTGGCGGTGCAACCAAAACTAACAGATGTTGCTGTTGTTGTAATAAAATCTGCTCGGTTTCCTGACGACTGAGTTGAGAAAACCAAGTCTCCTTATCCCAAATAGTCTGAATTTCTGTCAGCTTAACTTCAATTTCCTTCGCCTGCAACTCCCGCATCAACTCTCGCTGCAAAGCACTCAATTTTCGCCTATCCCTAAGTTCCTGTTTCTTTAATTCTTGGGCGCATTCTTGTTGAGTTAAACTTAAAGAACTTAACTCTTTATCTCTTATTTGCTTTGCCTTCAAGTATTCCAGTAAAGCACCCTGACATTGCCTATCATCTTGCAATCTTTCCATCAGAGGTTTGGTCTGTTCAAATAAAAATTGACCTGCTTTAGTGGCTAATGGGATTAAAATGGGTGTAATCACCTTACCTAAAGCTGCGATCGCAATCGGTTCTAACATACACTAATTAATAATTTTATCATTTTTTGTGAATTTCTAATTTGCCCTACCCAACCCCATAACAGGATTACTGTATTCATACATATCCGAACTGCCTTAGCGGTTTCTATAAATTCAAAAATATCGGTATAAACAATAGGAGGCTTTTGATTATTTACACGTTAGTTTTCTCTTACTCCAGGTTTTACCACCCTAAATCCATTGCTACAAATAGCTGATTCAATCTGCTAAGATATCCGATAAATCTAAACTAAATCCTGGCAATAAATCTTCTTCCGAGAGGGTGGTAGGATGATGTAATATCTCTCTTTCTTGATTCGGTCGATAAATTTCTAGTGTTTTGGTTTCCGGATCGATTAACCAACCCAATTTAATCCCATTTTCTAAAAACTCCTGCATTTTCAATTGAACATCTTCCAAATTATCGCTAGGAGAACAAAGTTCTACGATAAAATCAGGACAAATCGGGACTAGTTTTCTTCTTTGTTGTGCGGTGAGTCCCTGCCATCTTTCTTGACTTATCCAAGCTGCATCGGGAGAACGAATTGCCCCATTCGGAAGCCGAAAACCTGTTGAAGAATCAAACGCGTGACCTGATTTTGACTGCCGATTCCATAGCCACAATTGTCCTGTTAAACTGGCATTGCGTTCGCCTGTCTCGCCTCCCGTGAGAGACAGAATAATCAATTCTCCCGTAGCAGTACGCTCAAATTTTAAGTTTTGGTTCGCCTGACAAATTTTCTCAAATTGGTCATCGGTTAACTCAAGGTTTTGACGGAGGTCTAAAGTCAGCATTGCCCTAAAACCGGCAAATTATCAAATGGGTGGGACAAGCGCCCACCCCAGGTTAGCTAACTCACCACAGAGGGTTGCTTGCTAAAGAAATGATTTCGTACCGTTTCCGCCATTTGGGGAGGCGTTAAGCGCAAACTTGCAAACGACTCATCCGGCTTCGCATGGTCTACCAAAATATCGGGAACGCCAATGCGCTTCACAGACGCCGTAATTTCCGCATCCATAATGGCTTCCACAACCGCCGAACCAAAACCGCCCATTAAGCAGCCTTCTTCTAGCGTCACCACCTTGCCAATCCGTTGCGCCAAAGGCAGAATTAACTCAGTATCCAAGGGTTTCGCAAAACGGGCATTCACCACAGTCGCTTGAATTCCATGTTCGCTTAGAGTTTCCGCCGTTTGTAAAGCGGGATGCACCATCGAACCGTAGGCCACTAACAGCACATCATCGCCATTGCGGAGAATTTCGCCTTTACCAATTTCCAACGGTTCCCAACCTTCTTCCATCAGGGGAACGCCATAACCATTACCGCGAGGATAGCGCATGGCAATGGGGCCATCGGTATAATCAATTCCCGTCGCCACCATGCGTTGCAGTTCGCCCTCGTCCTTGGGTGCCATTAACACCATATTGGGCAAACAGCGCAGATAGGCAATATCATACATCCCTTGGTGAGTCGGGCCATCTGCACCGACAATTCCCGCCCGGTCTAAACAGAAAAACACGGGAAGATTTTGGATGCAGACATCGTGAACAATTTGGTCAAAACCGCGTTGCAGGAAGGTGGAATAAATGGCAGCAACGGGGCGCATTCCTTCACAAGCTAACCCGGCGGCGAGGGTGACGGCGTGTTGTTCGGCAATACCCACATCAATGTATTGTTTGGGGAGTTTCTGTTGCAACTTGTCTAACCCAGTTCCGGTGGCCATTGCTGCGGTAATGCCAACAATGCGCGGGTCATTTTCTGCCAGTTTAACTAAGGTATGGGCGAAGACTTTGGAATAGGAGGGGGGTTTGGGTTTGCTAGAGGGAATGGCTTTCCCCGTCGCCAGGTTGAAGGGGTTTTGGGCGTGATAGCCAACGCGGTCTTTTTCTGCAACCTCGTACCCTTTGCCTTTGACGGTGGCGACGTGAACCAAAACGGGGCCTGGAATTTTGTGGGCTTGTTTAAAGGTGGCGATGAGTTCTTCGAGGTCATGGCCGTCTACAGGGCCCATATACGTAAAGCCCAATTCTTCGATGACTGCACCCACTTTAGGAACGGCGAGGCGTTTCATCCCTTCTTTCATCCGTTCCATTTCTGGGGTAAGGGCTTCGCCAACAAAGGGGAGATGTTTGAATTGTTCCTCTAGGTTGTCGGAGATAAACTGCATCGGGGGGCTGAGGCGGATTTTGTTGAGGTAACGCGGAATTGCCCCAACGTTGGGAGAAATGGACATCTCGTTGTCATTGAGGATAACGAGAAGGTTGGTTTTGGGGAGATGTCCGGCGTGGTTGATGGCTTCTAAGGCCATGCCCCCAGTGAGGGCCCCATCGCCGATGATGGCGGCGACTTTGTAGTTTTCGCCCTGGAGGTCGCGGGCGATCGCCATCCCTAAAGCAGCCGATATACTCGTAGAAGCGTGTCCTGCCCCAAAATGGTCAAATTGACTTTCACAACGTTTTAGATAGCCTGCAACCCCATCTCTCTGCCGCAGGGTGTGGAATTGGTTATACCGTCCTGTCAGCAATTTGTGAGGATAGGCCTGGTGTCCCACATCCCAGATCACTTTATCTCGGTCTAGGTCTAAGGTTTGATAGAGTGCAATCGTGAGTTCGACCACACCCAGTCCCGGACCGAGATGACCTCCGCTAGTCGCCACAGTTTGCAAGTGCTTTTCGCGAATTTGTCTAGCAATTTGCTGAAGTTGATTAACCGATAAACCGTGCAACTGATTGGGATGGGTCAGTTCGCTTAAGTGCATACCTGTAATATCCTCGGAATCTTTCTTAACGGATTCTTCATTTAATGTAATAGGGTACGAGGATCTGTGCGGAGGTTATCAGGTTTGCAACAAACTGAGACGTTCAGAGGAGGGGAGTTGGGAATTGGGAGTTGGGGGTTGGGGAAGAAGAGGATGGGGGGAAGAAGGGAATTGGGAATTGGGAGTTGGGGGTTGGGGAAGAAGGATGGGGGGATGGGGAGGTGGGGGGATGGGGGGAAAGAAGGGAGTTGGGAATTAGGAGTTAGGGAAGAATAAAAGAGGATAGGAGAAAAGACAGGAAAACTTGATAACAATCAACTCAGCACTCTCTTCCCACTCAGCACTCAGCACTCAGCACTCAGCACTCAGCACTCTCTTCCCACTCAGCACTCAGCACTCAGCACTCAGCACTTGACTAAGCCGCAGACTGGAACTTGCGCGAACTCTCTACTAAGCTTTGGGCAAGGGCATCGAAGCGTTGCGACAGCTTTTCATCTTTAATCTTGCCATCTTCCGTAAAGGCATTCCACGCTTGACCGACGGCAATTTGTTCGGGAATGACCCAAGCGTGAACCCAACGCATGATTAAACGCAGTTCGTTGAGGGCGTTACTGTTGGCTTGACCGCCCAAAATGCTGATTAAGCCGACCATCTTGTCGCCGAGGTGGTCGAAACTCATGAGGTCTAAAGCGTTTTTGAGGACGCCGCTGACTCCCCCGTGATACTCCGGGGTGACTAAAATTAACCCGTCGGCTTGCTGAACGGTCTGCCGCAAGCGTTCGACATCGGGATGGTCGGGATACTCTTGTTGACCGTTGCAAAAGGGCAGATTCAATTGGCGCAAATCCAGAATTTCTACCTGTGCCCCTAACACTTGAAGGCGTTGGGCTGTTAACTGCAACGCTAGGTGGCTGTAGGAGTTGGGCCGCAAACTTCCTGCAATTCCAACAATTTTGACCATGAGATTATTCCCGAGTTGATTGATTTAGGAACGCTTCGCTCGCTGGTGCAATCTAGAATTGCAGGGCCAGGAGGAAATTGACGTTAAGCTAAGTTTAATAAGCGGACTCATTACGACTATGTATAATCTAACGAGTGAAGTTTTGTTCTGTCAACTTCAGCTCAATAGTTCGGTCTAGGAACAGACCAGACACAGAGGCAGGGCAGTTAAACTAGACTTACAACCGACAATGCGATCGCGCGTTGGAATCGAGCAAAGGGTATTCCGCTATGAACAGTTCCCAGAGTGAGGCACCTATGGGTCAAACACATCTCCAGAAGGCAAAAACGAAGACTGCGATGAAACAGAGTCCCCTCCGTAAAGCACAATCCTTTTTACTGCCCTTTGCGTTTTGCCTTCTGACCACCTTTGGCAGCATACAGGCCCGTCCAGTTGTCGCCCAAACCCGCCAAGAGATGACTTATACGCAACTCATTGAACGGGTAGAAGCCGGGGAAGTGGTGCGCGTTGAAATTGACCCCGCCCAAAAAATTGCCCGCGTCAGGCTTGACGGACAGCAAAACAGCGATCCCCTCACCGAAGTCCGGCTGTTTGATAACAACCCAGAACTGATTGAAGCCCTACGCGATAACCGGGTCGATTTTGAAGTTCAACCCACCGCCGATAACACTACGATTGTGGGCGTGATGGCCAACCTCTTCATCATTCTGCTGCTGATTGGCGGACTGATGATGATTTTGCGCCGTTCTTCCCAAGCCACCGGACAGGCGATGAGTTTTGGTAAATCCAAAGCGCGGTTCCAAATGGAAGCCAAAACGGGCGTGATGTTTAACGATGTCGCCGGGATCGAAGAAGCCAAAGAAGAACTCCAAGAAGTCGTCACCTTCCTCAAGAAACCCGAACGGTTTACCGCAATTGGGGCTAAGATTCCCAAAGGCGTCCTCCTAATTGGTCCGCCGGGAACCGGGAAGACCTTAATGGCGAAAGCGATCGCCGGCGAGGCTGGGGTTCCCTTCTTCAGCATCTCCGGGTCGGAATTCGTGGAAATGTTTGTGGGGGTTGGGGCCTCGCGCGTCCGCGACTTGTTTAAAAAAGCCAAAGAAAACGCCCCTTGTCTAATCTTTATCGATGAAATTGATGCCGTCGGTCGCCAGCGGGGGGCCGGAATTGGCGGTGGGAACGACGAACGCGAACAAACCCTCAACCAACTGCTGACGGAAATGGACGGGTTTGAGGGCAACACGGGAATTATCATTATTGCAGCGACCAACCGCCCCGACGTTCTCGACTCCGCCCTATTGCGTCCGGGTCGCTTTGACCGTCAAGTCACGGTCGATTTACCCACCTATAAGGGGCGTTTGGGGATTTTAGAAGTTCATGCCCGCAATAAGAAATTTGCTTCTGATGTCTCCCTAGAAGCGATCGCCCAAAGAACCCCCGGCTTTTCCGGTGCAGACTTAGCCAACCTCCTCAACGAGGCCGCCATCCTCACCGCCAGACGCCGCAAGAACGCCATCGGTCAGCTTGAAATTGACGACGCCATCGATCGGATTACCATTGGTCTATCCCTCACCCCCTTACTCGATAGCAAGAAGAAGCGACTGCTGGCTTATCATGAAATCGGTCACGCCCTCCTCGCAACCCTGTTAAAGAACGCCGATCCCCTGAATAAAGTCACGATCATTCCCCGTTCCGGTGGCGTCGGTGGCTTTGCCCAACAGGTGTTTAACGAAGAAATGGTTGATAGCGGCTTATACAGTCGCGCCTGGTTAGTAGACCGCCTCACGATCGCGTTAGGCGGACGCGCCGCCGAAGCCGAAGTCTTTGGCGATGCCGAAATTACCAGCGGGGCCTCCTCTGATATCCGCTATGTGGCTGACTTAGCCCGCGAAATGGTGACCCGCTACGGCATGTCTGACTTAGGGCCGCTGGCGTTAGAATCCCAAGGCAATGAGGTCTTTTTAGGGCGAGATTTAATGACGCGATCGGAATATTCCGAAGAAGTCGCTACCCAAATTGACCGCCAAGTCCGAGAACTCTCCACCCGCTGCTATAACCTGGCGCGCCAACTGCTGCGCGAAAACCGGGCTTTAGTCGATCGCTTGGTGGATGTTTTGCTCGATCAAGAAACCATTGAAGGCGAACAGTTCCGTCAGATTGTCACTGAGTATATTGAACTGCCGCAAATCAATTTGGCAAAAAGCCACTAAAAGCGATGGGTAGAGTGAAGGCGATCGCTCTGAACTGAGGGCGATCGCCTTCACAGTTTTTGAAACTCCCCCTGACAAAGAAGATTTAGGGCGATCGCGCCGGATCTCATCCAATCAAAAACCCTATAAGAATTTTGGGTCGCTCAATCTTGCTATGCAAGCTAATTTCAGCATAAGGAACAAAAAACGATGAAGGTTACGCTCAAGCCAGAACAAGAGCAATTTATCCAATCTCAAATTGAACGAGGAATTTTTGCTAATCCAGAACAAGCTATAGAGGCAGCTTTACGCTTGTTAGAAGAACAAAGCATAAGCTATGAGCAATGGCTAGAGGAAACTCGCGCAGAAGTAGAGGTCGGGCTGACCCAGTTAAAACAAGGTCAAAAATTTCCTCTTGAAGTTGCGTTTGAACAACTCCAGCAAAAGCTAGACAAATTACGTGAAGGGCAATAGTGAGTCAAAATTTTATTTCTTCAGAAGCATTAGCCGATCTAGAAGAAATTTTTGATTATTTTGCTGCTAGAAGTGTGGAAGCTGGCGAAAACTTTGCGAGTGGATTTCAAAAAAAGTGTCAGCATTTAACTCAGTTTCCTAATTTAGGACGCAGCTATACTGAATTGAAACCCAACTTACGGGGAGTTCCACTGATGGGCTATATCATTTTCTATCAAGTGGTTGATGGAGGAGTAGAAATTGTGCGGGTACTCAGTGCCTATCGAGATTTGAAATCTTTATTTCACTAGACATCACCTTTATCGTTAGCATCTATAAAATCCAGGCCTAGATTTGGCAATTAGCCATCCGTTGGGCTGCAACTACTCAAAATCTGCCGAATTTCCCGTTCCACAATTTCCGGGTATTCCACCATCGACAAATGCCCGCAATTGGGAATTTCAACCACAATATCATTCCCCTCCTGAAACAGGCGGTGAAAGCTTGCCAAATGCCGGACATACTTCGGATTCATCACCGTATCCTTATCGCCCGCAATAAAATAAACGGGTTGATCTAACTTAGACACCAACTGCGGTAAGTGATGAACTTCCTCCTCCGTAGTTGAATCTAACAATGCCCCCAGCGCCGCCTCCGGATGCGCCACCACAAAATCAATAATCCGCTGGCGGGCCCAAGCGCGTTCAATGGGACGCACCACATTAGCCCGCATAAACAATAAATCAATCAAAGGCAACTGACACAGCCAGCGCGGACGCCGCTTCAAAAGCTGCTGTCCTGCCGCCCGGAAGCGCTCAAACTCCTCTTTAAGGTAAATTCCCCCTCCCGCATTCACGCACACCACCCCGCGCACGCATTCGGGCATTAACGCCGCCCCCCAGAGGGCAATACTTCCCCCCAAAGAGTGACCGACTAACCAGGCGTTATCAATTCCTAGCTGTTCGAGGAGCAGCATTAAATCCTTCGCATAGGCTTTTGGAGTATAACCGCCAGATATTGCCTGTTCTAGGTAAGGGGACGCCCCCCCTAGAGCAGTAGAGGAACATAAGAGAGAACCGCCAAATCCTCGCAAATCATAAGACAAACATTGATAATCGCCAGCCAGTCGCTCAATCACAGGTTGCCAATAACCTCGACTCAGCAGCCAGCCGTGAATAAAAACCAGCGCGTGGGGAGATGCCGTAGAAGGCGTTAGGTCGTAAGCGTGAGGAACGCCCAGAATGTCTATGGTAGCCATAGTTATATCCTATCCGAGCTTGTACCCCTCTAGGCACTAAGCCAACTGACCGAGCAATCGCTGGCGCACGCCATCGGCAATTTTTTGACCCAGATATTCTGGGATCAAGCTTTCATTGGGCCCTAGAAGATAAAGAATCAGGCGGGTTCGACCTCGCCAGACGAGCAGGTTGGCGTTCACCACCAATAAATCTTCTTGCCAAATGGCATACATCACCTTGTAGAATAAGCCCGGTTGGTTATCGGCTTCAATCAGAAGCGCAGGGAGGTGAAATACCGGATCGACATAAAACTCTGTCTCGACTTGCTCTAAACCCGCATCGAGATTGAATTCAACAGCTAACATCTCCTCAACTTCAAAATGCCCTGCTAGCGCTTCTCGAATGGCGCGACACACATTTTCCGCTGTTTTATCGGTGAGTGCTTTTCCTCCTCGCGAAACAACCAGTTTAATAAACACCAGCATCGGAGGATAGATTTGACCGTACAGGCTGAGACTGTGAATCGTTAGCCCATAAGCCGCCAAAACGCCAAAGATATCGCTGAGTAAAAATGACTGGTTGCGATAGGCGAAGTGCAGCGCACTTTTAGAACCTTCTGGACGCAGTTCAATTACAGCTTGCCGAGTCTTGTAAAGCTGATACGCTAACCTCAGATTTTGCAATTGAATCTCACTACTGACAAATTGCTCGTAAAACTGGGGAAACGCTCGGTTGAAGCGCTTCAGCAGTTCTAGGGTGGAGGATTTCAAACCCGGGGCCATATGAAGGGAATTTACGGGAGATATACTAGCTAGTATTGTCTATGTACAGACGCGATTACTCGCGATTTTTGTTTACACTTACTACCTTACTCACGCCTGCATGGGTTTTTGGAAAAGCTTGTTTAGCGGTTCTGATACTCCCGCTGCCTCCAGTCCATCACAAACACAGGAGTATTTTGCTGCTGTAGATGTGGGCAATGACATCAGCAGTGGATCGCGAATCTTTTTTAGCACGGATCGGGACATTGATCTCTACGAACTTGAGGAATTGTGTGACGCTGTAGGGTGGTCTCGCCGTCCACTGCGTAAAGTCAAAAAAGCAATTCAGCATAGCTTCCTCGTCATTTCCATGTGGGAAGTTCGAGGAAACAACCAACGCCGTTTAATCGGCTTTGCGAGAGCGACTTCTGACCACGCCTTCAATGCTACCCTGTGGGATGTGGTGGTTCACCCGGCTTTCCAAGGTAAAGGCCTCGGTAAAGCACTGATGAAGCACACGATTAAAAAACTACGCAGCGAGGATATTAGCAACATTACCCTATTTGCCGATCCTCATGTCGTCGATTTTTACCACAATCTAGGTTTTATCTCCGATCCGGAAGGGATTAAAGGAATGTTTTGGTACCCTAACTAGAGGGCAAATCAATGCCCTCTACAGTTTAATTCATCCGGCTGGGTAACATCCTCTTAGAATCCCCCATACTTGAGTCGGGGGAGGGTTAGCCTTAGCCCCGTCTCTATCCTTGGTGAGGATGGAAATTGCCTGATGTCAAGCTCTATCTGTAGAAACGTTGACTCTTCAGCAAGATCGGTTATAATTCAGGTTGAGTGCGATCGCCACTAGGGATCGTACCGGTGAATTACGGGATGTAGCGCAGCTTGGTAGCGCGCCTGCTTTGGGAGCAGGATGTCGCAGGTTCAAATCCTGTCATCCCGATTTTTAAAGTGCTGAGTGCTTTTCTAAGTGCTGAGTGTAAAGTGCTGAGTGCTGAGTGGGAAGAAAGTGCTGAGTGTAAAGTGCTGAGTGCTGAGTGGAGTATAAAGTTCCGAGTTCCGAGTTCCGAGTTTCTAGCCAAAAGCCAGCTCTCAACTGCTGAGTGGAGGAACAAGTTCTTAGCCAGAGGTTGGAACTGAAATAACTCGCTTGGAGCGTAGCAGCTTGACTCCGCTACGCAGGAGCGAATAACACCACTTTCTACTCAGCACTCCTTTCCCCACTCAGCACTCAGCACTTTCTACTCAGCACTTAGAGAAGCACTCAAAGAAAGGGTTTCCACTGTCAACATCTGGGGAGGAGTGGCGTCTGGGGGATAGAGTAAGTCTACTTCAACCAAAGCGCGATCGCCTCCAGCTAAATTCAGTGTTGCGAGGGGTTCTCCCTGTTGACCTCTTCGTTGTACCAGGTGGACAAAGCGGGTTTGGGGGTTTCCTTGCGCGTTGGGATAGCGTACCCGAACGGTTCCTCGGAAGAAGACTTGAGCAGCAGGGGGGTCTAGAAAACGCAACCCTCCAGCGGAGAGGCGATCCTCTTTGAGGGGGGTTTGCAGCTTCACCGTCACCGTTTGGGGGCGATTGGTGGGATTATGGAGGGGTAAGGCAAGATTGTAGTGAATGCCGTAGTTACCGTGCGCTTCGTAGGCGGTATCGGGATAGCGGACGAGCATAGGTGCAGTTTGAATCTGTCCGGTTCCCTGCATTCCCCCTCGCAGGGTGCTAATCCCGTAGGAAAAGGCTTGTCCGGGTTCGGGTATGGTTAAATGGGGATTACCTAAGTTTGCTCGCCATTGGGAACCCCTAGCGACACCTGCAACCCGACCGTAGATAATTGAGCCTGTGGCATCCGGTGGGGTGGGAGTGCGATCGCGCGGCGTAGCAAGGTCCCCTTTATTTAAAATTTGCTGCCATTCTGCTAAATTGGGGGCGCGTTCGCTACCGTCGGGGTTGAGTCTGGCAAATTGCGATAAGCTCGCAGCATACACGGTATCGCTACTCCGCAAGCGCATTAAAGTAGAGCGACCATTCAATGGGGGGGTTAACTCTCTAACGGGAATTGGCGCATTCAGGACGAGGCGATATTCTCCAGGAGGAATGCTAATACTTGCGGGAAAGTCTGCTTGACGACGGCCGCGTAAAATATCGCTCATTACCCGACTCCCAGGGCCAGCATACACCTGTCCGTCAGGATTTTCTACCACTGGGGGGAGTTGAATAAACGGCGCGTCGGGTTGCGAGAGGTAACTGGCGGCTTGCAAAATATCAACATTGACGGTTTGGGAACCGGGGTTATGCAGCACGATACCCAAATACAGGGTTCTGAGGTTATCTGGGGGTTCCGCACGGGCGACGTGATGGGCGAAGATATCAAAACGACCCCGAAATGGAAAGTTTAAATGCGCTTGTTGCGATCGCTTTCCGGCGGGTGGAAAGGTGGAAAGTAAAATTCCTTCACTCAGAACCAGTTCAGGACTATTGCTATTAAACACCGGAACGCTATCTAGCTGCCCCGGTAAGGGTCTGACTTCTTGCGGTTTCACAATTTCTTGGGGGGGAGTCTCCGCAGGCGTTTGAGCGAGTAGGAATGGCAAGCAGGGTACAATGGCCCATCGTAGCCAGGTTTTGGAAAGTTGCATGAAGTGCCTCACAACCAAATTTGTCCAGTTTGACACGAACCCCGTTAAAAAGTTTCTGGGTTTTGCAAGCGCTGGAGAATAGCGAGAAAGTCTTCTAGGATAACCGCTTTGTTGGTTGGGGTGAGGATGGGAACGTGAACGAAGAGACAAGAGGCGCTTAAAGCCTGGGTGTGGAGGAAGTGGAGAACGGCGTAATAAAGACCTTCACAGACAAATTTTCCGGCATCGTGGCTAATTTTGACGCGCTCTAGGTCGGTGAGGAGAGTTTTGAGGTTAACAGGGGTTTGCAGGCATTCCTGACCGCAATAGGCAGTGGATTCTACGCTTAAATCGGCGCGACGTTCTGCCATGCCACAACAAACGATCGCGTCGGGTTGCCAGGTTTTGATTTTGGCGATCGCAATTTGGCTGGCTTGTGCGGTATCGACGGGTAACTGGCGCAAAAAGGCGAATTGTTCGGGGGAGGGAATACGGCTAGCCACTTCTGCTAACAGATCGTCGGAGGCGTTGGAAGGCTGATGCGCTAACCAGGTGGTGAAGGAGGTTAACAGGATTTTTGGGTGCATTGGATATCCGCGATCGGTTTAAAAGTAGAGAATTCCTTTGCTGCGGCTGATATCCTTACGCTGAAGCATCAGGGTTTTACGTCTGCTTTCCGATAAGATAGAGAGGACTTCACCAACAGGGGAAAGCGCAATGTCAGTCATTGCTGTTGTTGATTATGACATGGGCAATTTGCACTCGGTTTGCAAGGGTTTAGAAAAAGCGGGTGCGACGCCAAAAATTACCGATTCGCCAGCCGAAATTGAACGGGCGGATGCGGTATTATTGCCAGGAGTTGGGGCGTTTGATTATGCCGTACAGCAGTTAAGAGCGCGTCATTTAGAAAAACCGATCGAGAATGCGATCGCTAGCGGTAAGCCTTTTTTGGGAATTTGTCTGGGTTTGCAAATCCTGTTTGACAGTAGCGAAGAAGGTACAGAACCCGGTTTAGGGATTATACCCGGTCAAGTCAGGCGTTTTCAGCACGAACCCGGCATTACAATTCCCCACATGGGATGGAACCAGTTAGAACTGACTCAACCCAATTGTCCGCTTTGGCAGCAGTTACCCCAAAACCCTTGGGTATATTTCGTTCATTCCTTCTATGTCAGTCCCACAGATCCCAGCATCAATGCGGCGCAAATTACCCACGGAACGCAAACGGTGACGGCGGCGATCGCCAAAGATAACGTGATGGCGGTACAATTTCACCCAGAAAAATCTTCAACCGCTGGCTTACAAATTTTATCCAACTTTGTCAGTCAAGTCCGCGCTCAGGTTTTGGTCTAGAATTGTTCCACCCAACCCGTTAACGCGGGTTTTGGGTTCGTTCTTTTTCAAATCCGCCAATTTCCCCTAGGGTATAGAGAGGCCGACCTTTGACTTCCTCGTAGATTCGGCCGATATATTCTCCTAAAATACCTAAACAGACTAATTGCACGGCCCCTAGGAAGAAAATAGCAATCAAAATAGCCGCATATCCGGTTAACGGGGAACCGGGATAAAAGACGCGCCAGTAGAAGACAAGGATAGCCATCAAAAGTGCGATCGCAGCCGCCACTAACCCTAGATAGGTTGCGATCCGAAGGGGAACCTTAGAAAACGAGACTAAGGCATTAATGGCTAAAGCCAAGGACTTTCTAAAGGTATACTTGACTTCCCCTGCAAAGCGCGGATCGCGATCGAACAAGAAAGCCGTTTGACGAAACCCCACCCAAGCCCGCAGACCCCGCAAATAGCGATCGCGTTCTGGCATAGAATTAAGAACATCCACCACCTGCCGATCCATCAAGCAGAAATCACCCGTATCTGGGGGAATTTTCGTATCGGTGAGAGCGTTCAAAACTCGGTAAAACGTATAAGCACAAAACCGCTTAAACCAATTTTCCTGAAAGCGGCGGCGACGTTGAGCATAGACCACCTCAAAACCTTGCTGCCACAATTCAATCAAATACGGAATTAACTCCGGTGGGTCTTGCAAATCGGCATCCAACACAATCACCGCTTCACCCCGCGCATATTGTAACCCAGCACTGACGGCGACTTGGTGGCCAAAGTTACGAGCAAAACTGAGATAACAAACCCGATTATCCTTACGATAGAGATCGCGGATCAGTTGCAAAGAGCGATCGCGACTGCCATCATTGACCAAAATTAACTCGCTATGCCGATCCAAATTATCCATCACCGCACTCAAGCGGCGATACATCTCCGGGATGTTCTCTTCTTCGTTATAAATGGGAACAACTAAAGAATATTTCGGCAAGGAAGTCACGGGTAACTCTCAAACCCAAATTATCCCATCATCTCACTGTTTGGAGTAGTTGTAATTGTAGGGTGCGTCAGACGCACCCTACTGTATTACTCCCCATCTCCCCATCCTTAATAGGGAGTTGGGAATTGGGAATTAGGGGTTGGGGAAGAAGAGAATTCAGGGTTAACCCTAATTACTTCCAGACTTCTCAGCAGTCCTAACTTTTTGAACTCAGCACTCTTTTCCCACTGGGAACTCGGAACTCGGAACTTACTCAGCACTCATTTCTCCCTCGGAACTCGGTACTCGGTACTTTGCACTCCTTTCATTGCTGTGCTTCCACCGGACGTTGATCCGGGAGAGGTTCGCCGGGAGTGGTGTCAACAGCGGGTTGATCTTCCCCAGGAATGGGTAAATCAAAATTGGGGCCATGACGAATGATGCGGCTACCAAAATATAGGGTCGTAAAGAACAGAAGCGTATAAACGATCGCAAATAGGCTTAAAGAGGTTAAAACTTCACCTGGGGGAAGATGAGACGCCGCATCAACCGTGCGAATTTTGCCGTAAACTGTCCAAGGTTGCCGACCGACGCAACGGACAATCCAACCGGATTCTACTGCAAGATAACCCAAAGGGGCCGCTAAGATCCAGGCTCGCATTAACCAACGCTGTTGAGCAATTTGTTCTGGAGAGAGTTTACCGCGCCACCATTGCAGGACGGTAAAAAGCATCAACGCTGCAAAGAAAAAGCCGATCCCCACCATGAGGCGAAACGCATAGTAGACTAACCCCACCATTCGCGGCCGATCTTCAGGGGCCCATTCTTTTAAGCCAAGTACGGGTTCTGAAAGGATGGGTTTGAGTTCAAGAATAAGACCTAAAGCGTTGGGGATGGTAACTTCCCAATCATTTTGTTCGGTTTGGTTATTGGGAAGCGCTAATAAACTCCAGTCGGCGGGTTTTCCAGCGGGGAGGGTTTCCCATTTGGCTTCGATGGCGGCGAGTTTGGAGGGTTGGTAGTGGTAGACTTGTTCGCCGCTTAAGTGACCGATATAGATTTGTAGAGGGGCAACCGCGATCGCGATCGCCAATACAATCTTAAAGGACTTGGCGAAAAACTCTGGATGACGCTGATTGAGAATATACCAAGCGCTAATTCCCCCAATCACAAATAGCGAAGTCTCCAGCGTCGCAAAAAACATATGCATCACGCTATTGGCCATAAAGGGGTTGAGGATCGCTTGAAAATAATCGCTAACCACAAACTTACCCTCCACCATCTCACCACCCGCAGGCGTTTGC
Organism: Desertifilum tharense IPPAS B-1220; assembly: GCF_001746915.1. Taxonomy (NCBI): domain Bacteria; kingdom Bacillati; phylum Cyanobacteriota; class Cyanophyceae; order Desertifilales; family Desertifilaceae; genus Desertifilum; species Desertifilum tharense. Next base: position 19,860 of record NZ_MJGC01000064.1, on the reverse strand, counting down.
ATCCAGGAATTGGCAATTAATATCCAAAAAGTGGATAAGTTCGCCCCAAAAGCCACCATAATGGTTGCCAAATAGTGAATGACGGGGTTAACGCGTTCCCAGCCAAACAGCATAATTCCCAGAAAACCGGCTTCTAGCATAAACGCCATCGAAGCTTCAAACCCCAGGATGCTACCAAAAAAGTCACCCACCGCCTCCGAAAAGGGGGCCCAGTTCGTGCCAAACTGAAACTCCATCGGAACGCCAGTGGCTACCCCAATGCCAAAATTGAGAACGTACAGCTTTGACCAAAAGCGGGCATGGTAGTAGTAATTAGGATTGCGCGTTTTCAGCCATAAGCCTTCCACAATCACCAGATATATCCCCATACCCGTTGTCAGTACAGGCCAAAGCATATGAAAGATAGCAGTTAAGGCAAACTGAAGGCGAGATAGCACGACAGTATTCGAGAGAAATTCCATACTAACCTCGACAGTTGACGCGTTCCCCAATTGTAGGGTGTGTCAAACTGACGCACCCTACTGGATTACTGATAGATTAAAATCAATCTTCTATCGTTTACTCACTCACATGAGCGATCGCAACGATCCGTTAACCGCTTACGTTGAACAAATGGCCCGCGTTCTCGATCTGTCCCTATCGCCCGAACAGCAAGCGGGAGTGGTGGATAATTTGGAGAAAATTGAAGCGATCGCTAAATTTGTCAACGACTTTCCCCTACCCGAAACCGTCCAAGCGGCCCCCACCTTCCAACCCTAAAGGTTAACACGCGATGACATTGGAATTTGTGCAGGATGACGCGATCGCGATCGCCACGGCGGTACGTCAGCAAAAAGTATCCGCCAGTCAAATTATCACCAATACTCTTAATCGGATCGACCAACGCGACAAAAAACTCAACTGCTTCACCGCCTTAACCGACGGATCGGCCCTGCAACAAGCCGAAGAGATCGATCGCCAAATTGCCCAAGGACAGGAACCCGGCCCCCTAGCAGGCGTTCCCTTTGCAGTCAAAAACCTATTTGATATCCAAGGTATTACCACGATCGCGGGTTCTATTATCGATGCGGAAAAGCCCTCCGCCAAACAGGATGCTACTGTCATTACTCGCCTCAAACAAGCGGGGGCGATCCTCGTCGGCGCGTTGAATATGGACGAATACGCCTATGGGTTTGTCACCGAAAATTCCCACTATGGGCCAGTACATAACCCCCACGATCTTAACCGGATTGCGGGGGGTTCCTCTGGCGGATCGGGGGCGGCGGTGGCGGGAGGTTTAGTCCCCTTAAGCTTAGGATCGGATACCAATGGGTCTATTCGGGTTCCGGCGGCCCTATGCGGCATTTATGGTCTAAAACCCACCTACGGGCGGCTATCGCGGGCGGGAATGACGCTATTTAGTGGCAGCTTGGATCATGTGGGGCCGCTTGGGCGATCGGTCAGAGATATGGCGATCGCCTTTGATATTATGCAAGGCCCCGATCCTCGCGATCCGATCTGCTATACAGGCGATCCAGAACCCACCCTCTCCCAACTCAACCAGGGGATAGACGGGTTGCGAATTGCAGTGGCTAGCGGACATTTTGCCACGGGAGGAGAACCAGAGGTTCATGCGGCGGTGGAACAAGTCGCCAAAGCCTTATCGACAACTCAAACAGTCACTATTCCAGAAGCAGCGAGGGCGAGGGCTGCGGCCTATATTATTACAGCCACAGAAGGGGCAAACCTGCACTTCGCTGACTTAAAGCGGCGTCCCCAAGACTTCGATCCGGCTACGCGCGATCGCTTTTTGGCAGGCTTATTCATCCCCGCAAGTTGGTACATTCAAGCCCAACGGTTTCGCCAATGGTATCGCGATCGCGTCCGCGAACTCTTCCAAACCGTCGATATCATCATCGCCCCAACCACCCCCACTCCCGCCACCCGCATCGGTCAACAAACCCTAATCATTAACGGCGAAGAAGTCCTTCTACGTCCAAACTTAGGCCTCTACACCCAACCCCTATCCTTTATTGGCTTACCCGTTATTTCCGTCCCCCTGCAACCCTCCCAAGGCTTACCCGTCGGCGTCCAACTCATTGCAGCCCCCTATCAAGAAGCCTCCCTCCTCAAAGTTGCAGCCTTTCTAGAAGCCCAAGGGGTGACTAGAGTGCTGAGTGCAAAGTGCTGAGTGCTGAGTAAGTTCCGAGTTCCGAGTTCCGAGTTCCCAGTGGGGAAGAGGGTGGGGGGATGGGGAGATGGGGAGGTGGGGGGAAAAGAGTTCCGAGTTCAAGGAGTTACGACTGCTGAGAAGTCTGGAAGTAATTAGGGTTAACTCCCAATTCCCCTCTTCCCCAACCCCTAACTCCTAACTCCCAATTCCCTTCTTCCCCAACCCCTAACTCCTAACTCCCAATTCCCTTCTTCCCCAACCCCTAACTCCCAACTCCCAATTCCCTTCTTCCCCAACCCCTAACTCCCAACTCCCAATTCCCTTCTTTCCCAACCCCCAACTCCCAACTCCCAATTCCCTTCTTTCCCCCCATCCCCCCACCCTCTTTATTACTGGAGAAAAACGCACAAATGCTAGCATGGATTATTCCGATTGTTTCAATTCTGGGAGGGTTTATTGCAGGTTGGATTTTTGAGAAGATTTTCTTACAAAAACTGCAATCCTTACTTTCAAAACCCAAAATTCCCCATTCAGAAGTTTTTGTTAACTCGCTTAAAGGGGTTATTAAAATTTGGCTCATTATTGCTGGATTTTATGGGGCTTTAGTTAGCCTTCATACCTCTCAATTTATTACGAATCCGATATTTCTAATCGGACAAAATGGCTTAATTGCCACCTTTCTATATTTCTTTACTCTAGTTATTGCCAGACTCGGTTCTAGCTTTATTCGCATTTGGAGTCAGAAAACCCCTGGAGTTTCGGCTTCTTTGTTAGCGAATCTGACCAAAATCATTATCTTAGTTTTCGGAATTCTAACCATCCTGCAAGCGATTGGAATTTCCATTACTCCTATTCTCGCAACTTTGGGAATTGGGGGTTTAGCTGTAGCGCTGGCGTTTCAGGATACCCTATCTAATCTATTTTCAGGATTGTATTTAATTATTTCCCAACAAGTAAGAACGGGAGATTATATTAAACTTGAAACTGGGCAAGAGGGATATGTCATTGATATTACGTGGCGAAATACAGTGGTGCGGGAGTTACAAAATAATCTAGTCCTGATTCCCAATAGCAAGTTAGCTTCTGCTATTTTTACGAACTATCATTTACCCGCAAAAGACGTTGGGGTTCGGGTTAATGTTAGCGTCAGTTATCAAAGCGATCTCGAACAAATAGAAGAAGTGACTCTACAAGTTGCTAGAGAATTGAAAGCAGAATATCCACAACTTTATGCAGACTTCGATCCTGTAATTTTCTATGAAAACTTTGGAGATTTTAGTATTAACTTCGTCGTTGTCTTTAGAGCCAATGAATTTCTCGAACAACGTGCAGCTAAACACCAATTTATTAAACGCTTGCATCGCCGCTATCGCGAAGTGGGGATAGAAATTCCCTATCCTAGCCACAATGTTTATATGCCCAATACAAATCATCGCAATGCTAAACCCCAGATTCTAAGCGACGAATAAACGTTAAAGCGGTATTGCCATAAACCTTTTGACGGCAAATTTCTAAACCTGAAGGTAACTCAAAACTCTCTTGTTCTGGGCGATGTTCTAGCGCCATTTCTCCATCGGGCGAGAGGAGATCCAATTGCGCGATCGCACTCAGCACCGGCGGGTACAATGGACTATCATAGGGCGGATCGAAATAGATGAAATCGAACGTTTGTCCCGCTAGCTGAGGGAGTCGAGACAGCACATTCCCCTTAATGACCTGGAATTGCTCTACACTCGCGACCTTTTCCCAATTTTGCCGAATAATCGCACAAGCCTTAGCATTCTGTTCAATTCCCACCACAAAGCCAGCGCCGCGACACAACGCTTCAGCCCCCATTGAACCATTCCCCGCACACAAATCCAACCACCGACATCCCTCAACCCGGTTTTGCCAAATATTAAACACAGCCTCCCGCACTCGTCCCGTCGTCGGTCGAGTCTCTAAACCAGGTAATGTTTTAAGTTGACGGTTCCCGTAGATTCGCATCTTTCAGAGGGTGGAGGGATGGGGAGGTGGGGAGGTGGGGGGATGGGGAGGAAAGAGTTCCGAGTTCCCAGTGGGAAAAGAGTGCTGAGTTCAAAAAGTTACGACTGCTCAGAAGTCTGGAAGTAATTAGGGTTAACCCTGAATTCCCTTCTTCCCCAACCCCTAATTCCCAACTCCCAATTCCCTTCTTCCCCAACCCCTAATTCCCAACTCCCAACTCCCTATAAGGATGGGGGATGGAAAAGATGACTTGGGGTACTTTCTGCTTTCTCTCCCCAACTCCTAATTCCCAACCCCCAACTCCCTACTCAGCACTCAGCACTCAGCACTCAGCACTCAGAGAAGCACTCAGCACTCAGCACTCAGCACTGATTAGAGTTTAGTTCCGCATTCTGGACAGAACTTGTTGCTGTTGACGTTTTTCGCGCCGCAAGTGGGACAGTAGACTAACTCTACAGTTTGGTTGAGTTTCGCCTTTTCTGGCAAACCAATCATCTGAGAATTGCTCTTACCGGGGGCTACCATTGGATAGCAGTTTTCGTTACGTTTAACGCGAACATCCATCAGCACCGGGCCATCGTGAGCTAGCATGAGTGCGATCGCATCTTTGAGCTCATTGCGAGAACGCACGCAAATTCCCTTAATCCCATAAGCTTGTGCCAGCATCACAAAATCGGGCATTCCTACTTCCATATTGGAAGAAGAATAACGCTCTTGATAGAACGTTTGCTGCCACTGACGCACCATCCCTTGCCAGCCATTATTGACAATGACGGTTTTCACATTGATGCCATACTGAGCCAGGGTACCCAACTCTTGAATATTCATCTGGATGCTAGCATCGCCTGCAATACAGATGACTTGCTCATCGGGTAGGGCCACTTTAACCCCCATCGCCGCAGGCATCCCAAACCCCATCGTCCCTAAACCGGCGCTAGAAATCCAGCGACGGGGGCCATTTTTCAGGAATTGGGCAGACCACATTTGGTGCTGACCGACATCAGTTGTATAGTAAGCGCTGGGCGCTTGGTTAGCCAACTCCACAATCACCTCTTGGGGAGAGATGGCATCGGGATATTGGGGAACCTCTAAAGGATAATCTTCGCGCCAACGGTTAATCCGTTCTAACCAAGCTTTGGTTTGCTCTGAGTTGCGACTGATGCCCAGTTCGTGACAGCGGCGCAGCAAGTCCATTAACACTTGGCGGACATCGCCCACAATGGGAACTTGGGGGGCGCGATTTTTACCCACTTCCGCCGGGTCAATATCAATATGAATCACCTTAGCGCGGGAGGCAAATTCATCCAGCTTACCCGTTACTCGGTCGTCAAACCGCGCGCCGACAGCAATTAACAAATCGCATTCGCTAACCGCAAAGTTAGCATAAGCGGTGCCATGCATCCCCAACATCCCCACAGCCAGCGGGTGCAACTCATCAAACACCCCTTTCCCCATCAAGGTTGTGGTTACGGGCATTTGGAACATTTCCGCCAGTTCCAAAATTTCCGCGTGAGCATTGGCCGAAATTGCGCCGCCGCCAACGTAGAGTAAGGGACGTTCGGCTTCTTGCATCAAGTAGATGGCTTGGTTAATCTGGCGGGGGTTGCCCTTCACGGTGGGGCGATATCCCGGTAATTTGACTGAACCGGGTTCAACGGGGAGATAGTCAAATTCTTCTAAACCCACGTCTTTCGGCACGTCAATTAACACCGGGCCTGGTCGTCCAGTGCTGGCGATGTGGAAGGCTTCGGCGACAGTGCGGGCCATGTCCTTCGGATCGCGAACAACGTAGGAATGTTTGACAATGGGGAGAGTAATCCCATAAATATCAGTTTCTTGGAAGGCGTCGGTACCAATGGCCGCGCGGCTGACTTGTCCGGTGATAATCACCATTGGAATTGAGTCCATTTGCGCCGTCGCAATTCCCGTTACCAGGTTAGTGGCACCGGGGCCAGAGGTGCCAAAACACACCCCCACTTGTCCAGTTGCCCGCGAGTAGGCATCGGCGGCATGGGACGCGCCTTGTTCGTGTCTGACTAGAATATGTTTAACGCCACCTGCGGCTTCGGCGCGATAAAGTTCGTCATAAATCGGTAAAATAGCACCGCCGGGATAACCGAAGATGTGCTTGACGCCATGACGCTGAAGGCTGTCAATTAGGGCGTAAGATCCGGTTCTGCGAGTAGCAGCCGTGATTTTGGGCGATGCGGTGGAAAGTTCGCTCATAGACTTGGAGGATATATCTAGAGATTGGTATTGTATGATGCCATCTAGGTTAATCTTAGAGTTTAAAACCATTTGGCAACTACTGCGAGGCCACGGAAAGTCAGAATTTCCTTAATTAAATAACTTTTTCTAAGACGCGCCGCGTGTTTGCCCAAGCCCAAAGTCCTGCAAAAGCGGCTCCTAGACTCATTCCCCACAATACGAAGCGCAATCCAATAATATCGGTTAACGGGCCGGCGATCGCAAGCGGTAAACTTAAGGCAATATTCACAGCATTATTGGAAAATCCAAAGACTTTCCCGCGCATGGCTTCTGGGGTGGAATACTGAATCAGGGTTTGCATGGGAATGACGACAAAAGCACCGCCAATTCCTAGCAAGGCGGATAAGGCTAAACCGAAGAAGATTTGCGTGGTGAAGGCAAATAAGCACAAGGCGAAGGCGATGGTGAGAAATCCAATCAAGGGGACGGGTTTGTGGGAAAAGCGATCGCCAAAACCGCCTAAAATAGCAGCACCTAGCAGCATCCCTACGCCAGAAGCGGCTAACAAAAAGCCGAATTGAGTCGGTCTTAAGCCAATATCTGCGGCAAGATCGATGGCGAGGACGGTGAGGGCAGCCAGTACGGAATACAATACGGTGAGTTGCACCATTGCGTTTCGCACTAAGGGATTTTGTTGCAGATAGCGAAATCCGGCTTTGAGGTCGCTAAACGGGTGCAAGGCAAGCTGAGAAGGGTCTATGGCAGGTTCTTTGACGCGCATCCCCAGGAGAATGAAGGCGGCGATGAAATAGAGAACGCTAACGACTAAATGCTTTCCGATAACGCCTCCCCAAGTTTCAGTCCAAGATAGGATCGGTTCGCCGATGGCCATGCCGACAATTAAAGCGCCCATTGTAGAGACTGTAAACAGGGAATTGGCTGACATTAGCCCTTCGCGAGGTACGCTAAGAGCGATCGCAGATTGTTCGGCTGGTGCAAAAAATTGAGTGACGGTGGAAACGATAAAGGTAATTCCCAGTAAAATCAGAAATTGCTTGGGCAGTACGGCCAGCAGGATCAAGAAGATCGCCCGTATTATATTAGCGCCAATTAAAATACGCTTTTTGGGAACCCGATCGACAAAAATTCCCGCCGCCGAACCGAAGAGAATAGCCGGTAAGGTAAAAGCAATCATCACCAGCGATCGCATGGAGTTTGCCATGCCTGCATTCGCATGATAGATTTCCAGCAAGCTAATCAGCAAGACAAAAAAGATTTTATCCCCAATCTGAGCAACCAGTTGCCCGCTCCACAGCGCTAAAAATGAGCGATTGTGAGATAAAGCGCGAAAACCACTCGCAGGAGAGGGAATATTCTCGGTAACTGGCGGAAGTTCGTTGGGAGAAGGTGTCATGCAGGGAGAAGAAGGGAATTGGGAGTTGGGAGTTGGGGGTTGGGGAAGAAGGGAATTGGGAGTTGGGAGTTAGGGGTTGGGGAAGAAGGGAATTCAGGGTTAACTTTAATTACTTCCAGACTTCTCAGCAGTTGTAACTCCTTGAACTCAGCACTTTATTCCCACTCGGAACACTGCTGCGCGGAAGCAAGCTACGGAACTCGGAACTTACTCAGCACTCAGCACTTAGAGAAGCACTTACTTTCTCGTTAAGCTAGATCGAAAATGAGTCAACAGGATTTCTGACTTATGCTGCGTTTTCCCCGCTTTAGTTATAGCGCGATGCCTTTGGTTGGGTTAGGAGCGATCGCGATCGCGTTAGGTTCTGTGCCTGTGGTGCAAGCTCAAACCCCTCCTGCTATTGTCGCTCAAGCTGAGAATGCCGAACGCTATATTCGTCTAGCGGTTGAAGAGTATCAAGAAGGGAATAACCAAGCCGCCTTAGATGCGCTCAATCAAGCGATCGCTCTTAACCCGACAATGGCAGATATTTATATTTTGCGGGGAATTGTCAGATCGGAACTCAACGATCCGCAGGGTGCGATCGCCGATTATAGTGAAGCGATTGAGCTAGATGGCGATGATGCGGAAGTGTATATCGTCCGGGGATTGGCGCAGTTAGCACTTAAGCAATATCAAGCGGCCGAAGCAGACTTTAATCGGGCATTAGAGCGCGATAGCAGCCACGCTGATGCCTATACTTTTCGCGGTACGTCTCGGATGGAGTTGAACAACCGCCAAGGGGGTTTACAGGACTTCCAGAAGGCAGAGGAGATATATTTTGCTCAAGGGAATGCGAGGGGATTGGGTAGACTTTCGCAAGCGTTAATTGTGGCAGATGTGATTACCTTTGAAGGCGGATCGGGCGATCGCCCAGAAAATGCTGTCATTATCAAAGGGGCTTCCAATCAAGCATTAGGGGTTCCGGCGCAGTATCATTATTTAATCGAGCATTTCGGCAGACCGGATCGAGATTGGAGACTCGCCGAGCAGTCGATGTTGAATCAGAGCGATCGCCAATACAACCGCATGGATCTGCAACTAGCTGACGGTCGCCGCCAAGTCGTCTATTTTGATATCACAGACTATTATTCCAAAGGGTTAGACGGTCGCCTGCAAGTCCCCTAAACTCAATAAAAATCCCTCATCCTGATATGCGAAGATGAGGGAGAGATAAAACTGTGTGACCCGACTATTGTTAATCTTTAGGTTTGCTAGTCCCCAGTTATGCATAAGCGCCAGCTACAAAAGTTAAAGTTCCGGGTTTGGTAGTTCTGGCACTTTCAACATCCGCTCCTCAATACCCTCCCAGGTTTGGGGCGAGACTCGCACGGCGGCCTGTTTGCACTGAATAATTAGGTAATTGATGTAGAAATAGGTATTATCAATTTCCTCTAGCTCCTCTGGAGAAAAATCGATCAGTTCTGGTGTCAAGTGGAAAGCTTGAAGCCAGATTTCAATCAGACGCTTGGCAAATTGTGAATGCACTTCTTGGGGTTGGGTGTCGTCTGGTATTTTTGCTTTTAAGGTTTTCAATCTAGTCGTTAAAACTGGAAAATTGACCTTAGTGAAAACGGGTGGTAATTTTTCTAGCTTTTGAACAATGTTGAGGAAGGAATTGATAGCGATAGCATAGGCATTGGTATGGACGTTAGCGTAGGCATTAGCGTAGGCACTAGTAAGCAAATATATCCTACTGTAGTTGGGGGCGTGTATCGTGGCAATAGCTATGGTGTTGTGGTAAAAAATGAGGTTGGTATTAGCCTTAGCGATTGTGTAGCCCTTGTTGAACCCCTTACGGAAGGCAATCATGTTGCCATCAGCATTATCGTTGGCGATAACGTTAAGGTTTGTGTAGGTGATGGCATTGACAATAACGTTAGCGTAGGTATTAGCGTAAGTGTATGCGTTAGCGATCGCTCTTTTAGCTACTCCTTTCAAATAACTTTTTGAGCCAGCCGTTGCTCGATCTGCCCAGTTTAACAAAGCTTGTAATTTGGGATTCTTGGTATACTGTTGCGCTTGTTGTTCCATCAACAATAACAACTCATCTGCTCCTCCCCGCATTAACCCAGCCACCAGTAAAAAGACTTCTTTCCAACGTTGATCGGTGAGATGCTCAGTAACCAGCTGTTGAATCAAACGCCGATCGTCAATATATTGAGCCGTTAGATATTCCTGAAGCGTTAAATGCGAAAATGAGTAAATATTCTCGGCGCGTTCAACTAATACCCCCTGTTGAACAGTGATTGCATTCAAAACGGCTTTTCCATCTAAATGTTGGGGTGCATTCAAATTTCCAGATAGAAACGTTTTGATTTGCTCAACAATCTCTCTTTGAGAGAAAAATAATCGATTTGTCTTGAAGCCACTATAGGCAACTTCAGACAATAAAATCTCTTCAAGTTCTGTGTGCAGTCCTTGATAAATCTCATCTTGAACAATACGTTTCTCTGCCGCCCATTCCTCTAATAAAATTCTTAATGCTTTTCGGTAAAGAATACTACGATTGTCCGGAAAACTTTGCGCTCTGTTATAAACCAAACAAAGGAACGTCAGTAATAATGGTGTATAAGCTAGCTCTTTTGCCGAGGTATTTTCGGGTTTTTGTAAGGTTTTCCAGCATTTCTTTGCTGTGCCTGTTTGTCGATCTACATCAGACTGAAACCAATTATTAATAAACTGCTGAATTTGAGTATCATCAAAATCTGCCATCACCACATCTCGAAAGCGGCGAAAGCTGCTACGATAGGCAGCAACCCGACAGGAAGCAATAAATCGATTCTTTTGATACCGATCGACAAAATCTTGAATTTGATTAACGATCTGATTTAAATTCTGGGTGGGAACCTCATCCAAACCATCTAGTAAAATCAGCAGCTTACCTTGTTCTAAAGCCTGATTTGTAAATTTTTCTGCTGAAGGAAACCCGCAGATGTCAAACTCTTGAGCAATTTCTTGCTTTATATTAATTTCATTACCAGTAAATCTCTTGAGTTCAATAAAGACAGGAATACATTGATGTTTGAGTTGCCCTTTTTGACTTTTAAGGGCTTCTAAACCCATTTTTCGTAAAAAAGTTGATTTTCCTGCGCCAGGACTCCCCAGAACCATGAGATATTGATGTTGGTTAGCAATCTCAATTCCTGTTTTCTTTCCAGACTTTTCAGTTTGAAACCTGCGCCTTTGACTTTTACGAAAAGCTTGTTCTAAAGCTTCAACCGTCTCAAAATTACAAATCTCTTGTTCATCTAAAAGCTGTACGCTAGTATAAATGGACTCTAAATCTACGGCTTCTTTCATTCCCAAAACCTTCAGAACTCCGTGACGCTCAGTATAATTTTGGATGTATTTTTTAGACGCATTGTCAATTGCTAGTTTAGCGGCATCACTTAAATTGCTAAAAATACCTAAAAACTTACCTCCACTTTTCTTCCCAAGGGTTTCAACTACAAGTCTAGTCAAAGCCTGAGTCGCAGCAGTGTAAATTACAGGTTCCAGTCCAGTCATGGAGATTGAGCGGATTTAGTAAAAGGATGCTATCAGGTTAACCGCTTCTTTGGCTGACTTGCTAAATTCTATAAACTGAGTTAACGATCGCACTTAGCCTAGACGTAGCCTTACGATGTAGCGCGATCGCAATCTCTATCCGATACTTAACTGAGTTGAACGACGGGTTTGTCGTCGAGTAGGGTTTGGTTGGTGAGTAAGTCTTCTACCGTCATGCGGAGAAAGCGCTGTTCGTCTACCTGGAATAGGATCTTAATGCGATCGCTTCCCGGAAAGCCAGGGGGATCGAGTTTGGCGATGGTTCTGGCACCTTCGCGATCGTTGAGGGGTTTGACGGCTTGTTGGTCGCGGCCTAGAATGCGAGTGATGAGGCGATCGCCATCAAAGTAAACCTCGGTTCCGCCTGTTTCTGCACCCAGTTCGCCGATAATTAATTCAATACTGGGTTGATTGTCTGAGGATGCCCCCAAGGTTAATTCTACAGGTTCGCTCATTGGGTAGGGTTGCCCTTCTTTAATCAGGGGATGCCAGCTATGGCGCTTGTTGCGACGATCCCAATAGCGGATGCCATAGCCGTGATAGAGAAAGTCTTTGAGTTCAATTCCCTGAACTAACTGTAAGGCACCCTGGGCGATCGCTTCAAAGGGTTTTTGCGAACGAATCTGAGATTCATTAAAATATTGCTGTACCCAGGTTTGAACGGCGGGAATTTGGGCAGTCCCTCCAACGAGTAACAGCGCGCTGATATCATTGAGTTCTAAGCCCTGGCGTTTGGCTTGTTGCAAAACTTGATTCATCGCCTCATCTAAGCGATCGAAAAATTGGTGTTTTTGCAGGATTTCCTGAAAGCGATCGCGATTTAAACTGAGTTCATAACTCTCTAAAGAATCTTCATCAAAATAAACTTCTGTGGCTTCGGAATTCAGGGATAATTGAATTTTGAGACGTTCGGCAAGGCGAGCGATCAAAGCTGTTTTGGGAATATTTTGAGCTTCAGCAAAGTAGTCTACTAACCAGTTATCAATATCCGAACCGCCTAAATTTTGTCCGGCTTTGGCTAAAACTCTCGCTGTTTTTACCTTTTGTCCAGACTCTTCCGAAAAGAGTTTTTCACCCCATTTCAACACAAAGCCTAACGGTTTCTTGCCAGCGCTGCGATCGAGGCGAACCAAGGATAAATCTAGCGTTCCTCCCCCAAAATCTAGCACTAATAAAAGTTCTTCTTCTGCCATGCCATACCCCAAAGCAGCGGCAGTCGGTTCATCTACCATCCGCACCCGTTCAATTTTGAGATCGGCAAACACATTACCTAACCAGTGGCGATAGGCTTCAAAACTATCCACCGGAACGGTAACAATTACAGAATCTTCCCCTTGAAGTTGTTCAACCAGGCGAGTTAGAAACCATTGTCCGATTTGTTCAAAAGTGATACTCCTACCCTCTAAATCGGGTAGAAAGCCTTGAATATCCGAGCCAATTCCCCGCTTGAAGTTTCTAAAAAAACGCGAATCCGAACTTAAATCTAAACCGCGATCGCGCACCTGTTGCCCAACTAAAACTTGCCCTGCTTGTGCCTCTTCCACGTAAATCAAACTGGGAATTAGGGGGGGATTTTGGGCTTGTTGTAGAGAAAAGTTCGGTAATTTCAGCGTTTCCGGCTGGGCGGTGACTGGGTTCCAGCGGGCAATAACGGTATTGCTAGTGCCAAAATCGATTGCGATCGCCATACTCTCTTATCAATCCTTCACTTCGATCCATCATAAAAGCTTAAAGCAAGCCAGGGAGGGAAGAACAAGGGATTGAAAATTACTCCGTTATTCTGCGTAGCCGTACCCTACACAACACAGTCAGTGTTTTTCTCCAGCGATAGGCCAGCAATTGTCTTGGGGTAACTAATTTAACATTGTAGTGTTGGGTAGAGGAAACCTGATAAATTCACGCTTCGCGAAAGGCAAAGAACGATGTTAAAAAGGGTAATAAGGTTGAGTGTCTTGCGAAGTTATCCCACCTTCTAGAGATCGAGCCTTAACCCAAAGCGAGTTTTCTGCACTCAGAGCGATTGGTGTTTCTCAATGGCGCACTCAATGCATGTCAATCAACAGTCGTCAGCATTGTCTCCCCTAGAACTGAAGGTGCAAACCTTTTTTGAACTCTCAGAAGACCTTTGCTGTATTTTAGGGTCAGACGGAGCGTTTAAAGCCTTGAACTCAGTATGGACAGACTGTTTAGGCTGGCAGCCAGAGGAATTGCGATCGCAAACCTGGTTAGCCCTCGTCGATCCGCAAGATACCCCCTCTAGTCAAACCGCCCTCAAAAGCTGTATTAACCAGAAACGCTACCCCCTACAAAACCGCTACCGCCATAAAGACGGCACCTATCATCGGTGTCAGTGGCGCTTCAGTGCAACCCCCGACGGCGATATTTACGCCATTGGCAAACTCGCGACAGCTTCCCCGGCCCTAGAAACCCAAGTCAAGCTCTATCATCAAGCATTAGAAGCCACCACTTGCGGCATTACCATCGCCGATCTGCACAAGCCAGACTATCCGATTATTTACTGTAACCGCGCCTTTGAACAAATTACCGGCTATTCTCAAGCAGAAGTGTTGGGGCAAAACTGCCGTTTTCTACAAACCCCAGATACCGATCCTGTGGCTGTCGAACAGATTCGGATTTGCTTGCGCGAAGGGATCTCCTGTAAGGTGATTCTCAAAAATCAACGCAAGGACGGATCGATCTTTTGGAATGAGTTATCGATCTCTCCAGTTCGCAGCCCCCAAGGCAGCATTACCCACTATATTGGCGTCCAAACCGATATCACCCACCGCCAACTGGTGGAAGCCACCCTGCAAAAGTCGAATGAAGCCCTAGCGATGCGAGTGGAAACGCGCACTACAGCCCTCCGCAAGCTCAATCAACGCCTGTTAACCGAGTTGGTGGGGCGAAAGCGAGCAGAGGCGGCTTTACAGGAAAGCGAAGCCCGTCTGAGAGCCATTTTTGAACGGGCAACCATTGGCATTTGTCGCCTAGATTTGCGGGGTCAGATTTTAGAAAGCAATCCCGTCATGCAGCAAATGCTGGGTTACTCTGAAGAAGCCTTGCAGTTCCGCGAGTTTACTGATTTTGTCCATCCCGATGATGCGCGAACAGAACGGACGATTTATGAAGACTTGGCGGATGCAGAAATTGAGCGCTACGAACGCGAGTTACAGTTATTTCGCAGCGATGGTAAGGGTTTGTGGGCGCACTTAACCGTGTCTTTGGTGAAAGATGATGGTGGCGAACCCAGTTTTGCGATCGCCATGATTAAAGATATCACCGAACGCCGTACCGCCGAATCTGCCCTGCGCCTCACCCGTTCGATGCTAGATGGTGCAGCCGTCGCCGCCTTTTTAGTCAGTGCGGATGGACGAATTTTGTACGTTAACGAAACCGCCGCCCTATCATTAGGCTATCGCCGTTCGGAGTTATTGCGCCTGCGAATTCACGATATCGCCCCAGATTTTCAGCCGGAGGTTTGGGCGGAACATTGGGGAATGCTCAAAGAGTTTGGTTCCCTGTGTTTGGACTCCCAACACCAAACCAAAGAGGAAAAAATTATTCCCGTAGAGTTAACCGAGAATTATCTATTATTCCAGGGTCAAGAATATGTCTGTATTTTCGCCCTAGATATCACCGAACATCAACGGGCGGAAGCAGAGGCGAGACGGGCGCTATTAAGAGAACAAGAACTCAACGATTTGCGATCGCGCTTTATTACCACCATCTCCCATCAGTATCGCGCCCCCCTGACTGCCATTCACTCTTCGGCTGAAGGACTCGGACAATACGGGCACCAATGGCCTGTAGAAAAACGAGAGTTACACGTTCGCCGCATTCAAGTTGCTGTCAACCAAATGACGCAATTACTCGATGATGTCTTAACCTTGGGTGCCATCGAAAGCGGGAAAATACCCTTTCAACCGATCCTTATAAACCTAGGGGAATTTTGTCAACAGCTTTGTGAAGAACTCAAGGGCGATCGCGAATTGCAACGTTCTCAACCCGAAAATGAAGCTTACCCCTATCCCGTTTTACCCCCCATCCGCTTTACCCAAGCAGGCGATCCCACCGCCGTTATCGATCGTCACCTATTGCGCCACATTCTGGCAAATTTACTCACCAACGCCTTAAAATATTCTCCCTTGGGAGAAGAAGTACATTTTCATCTAGCTTGCGAAGAGGAGTTCGCGATCTTTACCATTCAAGATAGCGGTTTAGGCATCCCCGAAGCCGACCAACCCCACATCTTTGAACTCTTCCATCGCGGGAGTAACGTCGGTTCCCTCCCCGGTACGGGTTTAGGACTGTCCATCGTCAAGAAAGCCATCGAACTCCACAGCGGCGAAATTGAGTTGATCTCCCAAGTTGGAGTAGGGACAACTGCGATCGCCACCTTACCCAAGTGCTGAGTGTAAAGTGCTGAGTGCTGAGTGGGAAGAGGATAGGGGGGTGGGGAGGTGGGGGGAAGAAAGTGCTGAGTTCCGAGTGACGTAACTTGCACGCCAAGTAGCGGTATTCCTCAGAGGAGAGAAGAAAGTAAGCAGTTTCGTAGATGCTTGCTTGGTGCGTAGCAGTGTGCTGAATTGATAGTTATCAAGTTTTCCTATCCCCCCATCTCCCCACCTCCCCACCTCCCCATCCCCCCATCCGACTTACTTCACCAACTCACTATAAGAACGCTTGCTTTGTCTTTGAGGGTTAGGGAGTAACTCTTGGGGAGAAACGGCTAAGGTTCCCCATTGTTGGAGGAAACTGCGTAATAAGCCCTCTTGTTCTAAGCGAAAGCCTTCGATATCGGTTCCGCCGTTCATAATGGCAAACCAGATCGTTCCTTGCTGTTGCGTGGGGATAGCACCTGCTAAAGAACTGACTTCATTAAGGGTTCCTGACTTCACTACGGCTAGGCTAGGAAGTTGGCGCGTTTCTAGAATACCTGCATCGCGTCCGACGACGGTGAAAATATCGGCTACCGTCATTTGATGGGGTTGGAGTAATTGTTCGGTAGCGCGGAACATCGCCACGGCGGCGCGGGGAGAAATGCGATTTTCTACCCCTAAACCCGAACCATTAATCAGTTGAATTTCGGCTTGGGGAACTCCGGCGGCTTGTGCAGCTTTTTGGGCGACGACTCGCGCCCCACCCACAGTATCGGCTAGCATATCCGCCATGAGATTGTTGCTGTATTGGTTCATCTTCTTCAGCAACTCAGCGACGGGATAGGAGTAATGATTAACGATGGGTTGCAGGTTATTCGGTGGGGTGGATGCAACTTGGACAGAACCTTGAATCCGAACTTGCGGGCGCGGCGTTCCAGAAGGTAAGGTACGGTATTGATCTTCAACTTCTCCAGACCAGAGTTGAGAATCCAATGCAGTATAGAGAAACTGTCCGGCAGCTTGGGGAAGGGTTTCAAAGTTCATGTAAAATGGCCCTACGATCGTCAAGTTTCCGGTAATTTGGCGAATTCCCATCTGATTGAGAGTATTACCGACTGCGATCGCTTCTTCCCAGACAAAAAATGGATCTTGCCCGCCAACCACCACTAAATCCCCTTGCAATACGCCATTTTCTACTGGCCCGGTTGCGATAAATTGGGTTTTAAATTGATGATCTGGCCCATAGGTTGACAGGGCAGCTAGGGAGGTTGCAACCTTTGTAATGGAAGCCGCAGGTAAGGGAACAGTTCCTTGATGATTCGCCAGTAAGGTATCTCCCGATTGCATCCAGACGCCTTGGTTCGCCTGAGCAAAGCCTTGACTAGCGAGTTGGTTGACATACAGTTGAATGGCTGCATTAACAGTCGGATCGGGGTTATCGGGCGCAGCCGTTAAAACTCGACTCACTTGAAGGGGTGGCTTTGCTGTATTTCCCGTTTGCTCGCTAGGATTGGGAACAACGGCCTGTTCTAGGGAGTTGGTCGCATTTTGGGTCGATCCGGCTTGGGATAGGTTGGAACATCCAGAAATCAAGGCTAGCAAAGCAACAGAACAAGCAGCACTCAGAGGAAAGGCTTTGAGCATTTTGAAGAATTCAGCAGGGAGCGACTCTAGTTTAACGAGGCGGGATACCCATCTGGATCGGTTGGCTCGGAAATTAAGGTTAATTGCATCCTTTCACCCGTTCGCGAATTGATGCTAAAGCTAATCAATCCCATTCGCCTCTAATTTCTGACTGACTCTGAATTGGGCTAGCAGTTTTTCGTATTTTTGGTTGATTTCCAGGGTAAAATCTGCAAGTTCTTGCATTTGATGCTCGGTTGTTTTAGCAAGTTCTAGCAATTCTTCAAGTTTGCTTAATTCTTCTGCACTCATCGAAGGTTGGGTCATGCTCAATCCTCCAAACGGTTTTTAATCTGATTCACATTCATTTTAGCGTCTAACACTCTACCCAGAATCAATCCCAAATCTTCGCCAACTTCTTGCAGAACTTGAGCAGGTGTATCGTTATAAGAAATTTGCTCAATTATATAGCTAATTCGACCTCTGTGAATTTCTACAAAAAAAAGGATATTGCTCAACGTAGCAAACAATTGCCTTAATATCTCATTTTCTGGAAACAGAGACAATCTTTGTCTAACTAAGTTTAACCCTACGATCGCCTCTCTTTCAGTCTCGTCTAGCTCTTGATACAGTCGGTCAAGAATCAATTGGATTTCTGGTGGAACAGACATTTATACTGAAATTTATAAAAACAAAGCTTTAAATCTCAAAACTTCATTAGCATACAATACAAGGTGCTTTAAGTTTTACTTACTCCTAACCCTGTGACAAAGCTCATTCTTAAAAGTTAATTGCATCCTTGCACCCGTTCGCGAATCGATCGCCACTCATTGGTGCAAGTCTTTTTCTCCCCGCACAATTTTTCGGTTTTGCCGTTCGGGATATTTTTGATAAAAGTGGTAATCTACAATCGCCTCGCACTGACGGATTTGATGCCATTCTTGGATCAGTGCAGTTTCGTGGGGTTGAATTTTTCGATTTTGGAGTTGAGGGTAGCGTTGGTAGAAAATTCGATCGGCTATCTCATCTAGGGTTTGTTCTAGAATCGGTTGGGCGATCGCAACTGAGGAAACGTCCGGTACAATCTCAGAAATGGGATAGCGCACTTCGGTTTCTGGCGCGATCGCAGTTGGGATAGAAGTCGCGACTGGCAGTTTTTCTGAGGAATCTGTGGTTTCCGGTTGAACGGTGAGAGGCGTTGAACTCACCTGAGTTAAAGGTGTTGAGATGATGCCTCGCAGGAAAAATCCACCCCAAATGCTGGCTGCAATACTCAGAGGGATGAGGAACTGAAGACGGGAGATCGATCCAGAACTCACAGTTCGCTGTACGCGATCGCCCCCATTATTACTGGGAGAAATTACCCGCGTCGATCCAAGTGAAACGAGACTTTGCTGCAATAGCGCCTGAAGCATTTGAGAAGCCGTGTAAAAGCGATCGCTTCCTACAGGTTGAATCGCTCGATCTAAGACTGATGCGAAAGCAGCGCTCACCTGGGGAGCATCCCTTCGCCATTGGATTTGATGGGTAGCCGGGTGAACAGACAACTGTTGAGGGGTTTTCCCAGTCAGCAGATAAATGGCAGTTAAGCCTAAACTATACAGGTCGCTGCTATAAATTGGGCGTCCGAGAGCTTGTTCGGCAGGCATATAGCCAGGAGTGCCAATAACAATAGAGGGTATATACTGCCCTTGAGGAGAAAGGTGCGTTCCCATCGCTTCTTTAACAGCGCCAAAGTCAATTAACACAGGTTGACCATCTGACTGCCGCAGGATGATATTATCCGGCTTGATATCGCGGTGAACGATCTGCTGGCTGTGAACTTGTTGGAGAACTGCTAACAGGCTGAGTAGGATTCTGCGAACGGCATTTTCACTAAAAATCCCTTTCAGCAAAACCTGTTGAGAGAGGGTTAAGCCTTCAATCCATTCTTGAACGAGGTAGAAATATCCATTGTCTTGAAAGTACGCATAGAGTTGGGGGATTTGGGGGTTGAGTTCGCCAAGTCTTTCTAATACAGTCGCTTCGCGGGTAAATCGTTGGCGAGCAATTCGATCGGCTTGTGGGTTATCTAAAATCGGTTTGAGCTGCTTGATCGCACATCGCCGTTTTGAAGGCATTTGGGTATCTTCTGCCAAGAAGGTTTCACCAAAGCCACCCACCCCTAAACTGCGGATAATCCGATAGCGATGATTTAAAAGTAAAGAATCGACCATTTTGCCAGCAATCATTCAACTTGTTTACTCTTTTCAGGAAGTAAACGCAAAATCCGCTATGTCAATCTTGTTAGACTCAAGGCGCGATCCCCTTATCCCCCAATTCCCTTGTTCCCCAACCCCCAACTCCCAACTCCTAATTCCCTTCTTCCCCCCATCTCCCCACCCTGACAGGTGTAGGTATTTTACGATTAGGAGGAGTTAGAGTGATAAAAAGCATCAACCGGGGAGGGAGGCAAAGTCTTCCACCTGGAAAGATGAATCGACAGACCGTTAAGTACATCAGCAATCAGA